>DAOVSY010000044.1 GCA_030633365.1 Spirochaetaceae bacterium
CGGACCAGACCCATTTCCACAAGACGCTCCATCTGTCTCCATGTTTTCATATAGTTTTCATGAATATATGCCCTGGAATCCGGACTCCTGGAATCTATGTCACAACCAGGAGGATGATAATTAGGAAAGGGCCAGTGAACAAGATAAAGATCCAGATAATCCAGACCAAGATCCTTTAGGGTTTGTGCACAGGACAAAAGAACATTCCCTTCGCCATGCTTATCATTCCACACCTTGGAAGTAATCCACATATCTTCCCTTTTTATTACTCCACTATCAAATACCTCTGTAAGAACTTCTCCAATCTCAACTTCATTCCCATATACAGATGCACAATCCAGATGTCGATAACCTAAAGATAAAGCTTCACGGACAGAATCTGCCACTTCATCATGGGTGACAGAATCACTCCCGAAAGTTCCCAGGCCAAGGACTGGTATCCTTGCTCCGGTATACAATTCTTTAGACGGAACCTTTGATGGATCGACTCCATCAATTGCCAGCTTAAAGGGTTTATTTTTAAGAGACATCATTCCTCCTATTTCACTTCTTCATCAAAAACAACAGCTACTTTTCCACACTGACCGCTGGACATTAACGCATAAGCTTTATCAGCCTGATCCAGTGTAAAACGATGAGTTACAAGATCTTCGGGATGGATACCCCAGCGAAGGATACGTTCTACCAATTCTTCCATTCTCCAGATATTAGTTACCCAGCTTCCGTAGATGGTTTTCTGATCATGGATAATATCAGGGCTTGGCTGAAATTCTACTGTTCCACCCTCACCGATAAAGACAATCTTTCCCCATTTTCTGGCAGCCTGAATACAGGTTAACCTGGCCTTATCATTTGCGGAACATTCTACAGTCTTCTCACAACCCTGACCGCCAGTCAGATCCCTGATCTTCTCTACATTATCAGGACCTGCGATCATAACATGATCCACAAGTCCCAGTTTCTTTGCTATTTCAAGACGTTCAGGTATAACATCAATACCAATAGTCATACTTGCACCCATTGCTTTGGACATCATCAATGCTGCAAGGCCAACTGGCCCTAGTCCAGTTACCAGAACACGGTCATTTCCACTAATACCTATTTTTTCCAAACCTTCATATACAGTACCAAAACCACATGCAACCTGAGCTCCGTCAGTATAAGTAAGTTCATCCGGAAGATATACAAGGTCTTTTTCTTCTGCAAGAATGTACTCAGCCATACCTCCGTCCCTTTGCCAGCCGTATGCCTTCCGGTATTCCTCACTGGTGCAGCTGATCATGTATCCACGACGACAATCGTTACAAACGCCACAACCGGAGATATGATAAACAATAACCCTGTCACCATTTTTAAAACGTCGGAGCCCCGGGCCCTCTGCTACAATCTGACCACAAGGTTCGTGACCTGCAATTACACCCTGATAACCTTCAGGACCTTTACCCAGATGTTCATGATATATGGCTCTAATGTCACTTCCACATATAGTGGAGGATTTGGTTTTAATAAGAACCTCTCCATGTCCTGGTGTGGGAATATCATATTCTTTAAATTCTACTGTACTGTTTCCTGGTAATACTGCACCTTTCATCTTTTTATCCACAACAAACTCCTCATTAGTTTTTTCTTCTTTATTTCAGACAATTATTGATGTCTCTATAATCTACAGCTTACAGCTGAATGCTAAAATTCTCACATCTTTCTATAATTGTTATGCCATTATAATACTGTACATCTCTAAACTGAATGGCTATAATTGATAATAACATACCAATTATTGACCTGGAGACAATAATGATATCAGAGGATAAGAGAAACAGTATTGTTAAGGAACCTGACTATTTTTCAAAACAAATTCATAAGGCAAAACGATTTTACCGAATTTCAGGTAAGCAGAAGCCCATATCAGGATTAAATTTCCAGGTTATTGCCGGAGGCAGAGAAACATGCTCTCCCGGATACATGGTCTCCCGCAAAACATTTCCTTATCATACAGTCGAATTTATTACCCGTGGTCATGGCAGACTAATTCTGAAAGGAGTTACATGGGAGCTCAACCCAGGTACAATTTTCTCATATGGCCCAGGAATTCCACACGAAATTTTTAATGAAACGAACGAAACTCTTGAAAAATATTTTGTAAATATTATTGGAGAAAAAGCCGCATATCTTCTTGAAGGAGAATTATCTCTAACAGGAAAGGTATTACACAGTTCAACACCCCACTCTTTACTGGCAACCTTCGAGGAACTAATACAGTATGGCTTAGATCATTCTCCATGGAGCGACAGGATATGCTCCAGTCTTGTAGAAGTTCTTATTTATAAAATTGCCAGATCAGCTTTAACACATGGAGAACCTGGAACTACAGCCTTTACTACATTCCTCAGATGCAAAAACTTTATTGGAACCCATTACATTGAGTTTAGAACATTGGAATCTATTGCTGATGCATGCAGTATTTCCCCCTCTTACCTGTGCCGACTTTTCCAGAAATTTGATCATCAGTCTCCTTACCAGTATTTAATACGTCTACAAATGAATCATGCAGCTGATTATATACTGGAAAAACAGTTACAGGTTCAGGAAGTTGCTATAAATATGGGTTTTGAAGATCCACAGCATTTTTCCAGAACCTTTAAAAAAGTTATAGGTGTTTCGCCAGTAGAGTTGATACGACAGACTATAAAGTAAATTGAATGTGGTTTTGATAATATATTCAAATAGAATAGGAAAATAATATAAGATTATTATAACAATACAATTTATAATTAGCTATAAATAAGAGGAAGGTTACCAATGATTATAAGTCTGGGCGAAGCACTCATAGATTTTATAAGTCAGAAAGATCTGACATTTGAAGGATTCCCAGGCGGCTCACCTATGAACACTTCAGTTGCTATTTCGCGCTTAGGTGTTCCATGTCAATTTTTAGGCAGAATCAGTACCGATATGTTTGGAAACCGATTGATTGATCATTTAAAGAAAAATTCTGTAGGAACAGATATGGTTCTTAGAACAGATGACAGTACAACTCTTTCCTTTGTTCAAAAGCAAGCGGACGGTCAGGCGCAATACGGTTTCTTTGCAAATGGTACAGCAGATAGAAATTTGCCAAAAGAGGAATTAAATAAAATCAATCTACCCACTGAGACCAGGATCATCCATTTTGGATCTATTTCCCTGTCCATGGAACCCTGCGGATCTACAATAAGTGAATTTCTGCTTAATACTCCTAAAAACCTTTTATTATCATTTGACCCAAATATCAGGCCATCACTTGTTCCGAATAGAGATAAATATATGGAACGTTTTAAAAAGCTTTGTAAAATATCCTCTATTCTCAAGCTGAGTGATGAAGACCTCCTTTGGCTTTATCCTGAACTTGAAACTGATACAGCTATTGATATTCTTCTTGAACTTGGAGTTTCACTTATTGCACTTACAACAGGGAAAACAGGAGCTTCGCTTATAAATAAAAACAACAGAGTAATTTCTCCTTTATTTGATCTTCCTGTTGCAGATACTATTGGAGCAGGAGATACTTTTCACGGTGCAATGCTTTCTTATCTTTATAAGCAGAACTGGATGGATAGAAATACACTTAATAATCTGACTAAAGACCAACTAAACACTATTGGTAATTATGCAAATAAAGCAGCTGGGATTAATTGTTCCCGTTCCGGGGCAAATCCACCAACAGAAATGGAAATGGATAAAAATTGGGGAGTTAAATAATGGAAGTATCACTTGTAATATCTAAACTAATGCCTGTAATTCTAATTATTGCACTTGGTTGGTTACTTAAGAAATTTAAGTTCATTACAGACGAAGGTAATAATTTTTTAAAAAAACTAATAGTTAATGTAGGCCTTCCTGCAGTACTTTTTGTTTCTTTTCTGAATATGACTATGACAATGTCACTGGTATTTTTAATTCCTGGTATTTTTATACTCAATGGCCTTCTTCTTTTATTTGGTAAGTTTGCAGGAACTTTTGTAGGCGGTAAATATTCTCCATTTTTATTTACTGGTTTTGAATACGGTATGTTTGCCATTGCTGTTTTTACAGCAGCTTATGGAACAGCATCAACATCTTACATTGCGATTATAGATTTGGGTCATGAACTGTTTATATGGTTTGTTTTTGTTACTGTACTCCTCTCTGTCTCTGGTAAGAAACAAACTGTAAAAGGTACTTTAACTTCTTTTATAAAATCACCAATTATCCTTGCTATTACATTTGGTATAATAGGAAATGTATTTGGTTTAGGCGAATTTATAAATTCAAATCCAATTTCCAAAGGGCTGTTAACAACGGTTGAGATGTTAATGTCTCTGACTGCTCCGCTCATTTTACTTTCAATTGGTGCAGGGTTATCATTATCAAAATCTGGACTAAGTTTTGCTGCAAAGGTTACTGCAATCAGAATGCCAATAGTACTGGTATTAAGCTATATAATTGGAAAGCTGATACTTAGAAACTTATTGGGTTTGCCCTTTGCCTATGAAGCTGCTCTGTTTACACTTTTCATCGCTCCTCCACCATTTATAATACCGCTTTTTATGCCTGAAGATGATGCCCTGGAGAGAGGTGTAATAAATACAACACTTACTTTTTATACAATTGTGTCTTTGGTTTTATTTGTGATCTATTTTTCTTTAAATCCGGTGTTGTAGAAGTTTAGAATCAATCAGAAACTCTCCAGGCTCATAAATGAGAAATAAAGTTATATTCACCACTACCAACCATCTTACTTTCCATATTCGGTATTCGTAATTCTGCTGTTGTGTTTGCAGGTATTTCAACATCAATATAAAATTGATTATCTTTAACCTGCCATTTCACAGATATAAAACCATACACACTTTTAAAACTACAGTTAACATGTGTAAGATTTGCAACTATATGGGGTTTTATAATTATCTTTTTATAAGCTGGATAGTTTTCATCAAAATCTATTCCTGCCACATGCTTGTATAGCCACTCTCCCATAGCACCATAGGCATAATGATTAAAAGAGTTCATATCTTTGTCTGCAAAACCGTTGTCATGGGTCCATCCATCCCATCGTTCCCAGATTGTAGTGGCTCCTTTGGTTACGGCATACAACCATGAAGGCCACTTTTCCTGAAGCAGAAGTTTACCGGCAATGTCATCACATGAATATTTAGAAAGAACATGCATAATGTAAGGAGTTCCAAGAAAACCTGTTGCAATCTGTATTCCATGAGATTTAATATTTTCTACCAATTTTTCTATAGCTATATCTGCATGAGGCCTGGATAGTAGATCGAAATATAGTGCCAGTACATAAGCCGTTTGTGTCTCTCCTATAACATTACCATCTTTACTTACATATTGATTATTAAAAACCTCTTTAATTTTTTTATGGAGAGTATTATATTTTTCAACGTCTGTCTGATTGTTCAAAACAACGGCAATTTTTGCTAGAATTTTTGTACTGTATGCAAAATAGGCAGTTCCAATTAAATCTCCAGGGGTTTTATCCTGTTCCTGATTCAACCAGTCTTTGAACCCCTGGAAACCCTTTGAGGGATGTTCACAAATTAACCCAACACTATTTGTTTCCAGAGTATCGATATATCTTTTAAATGATTCATAATGGTTTTCAAGAATCCGTTTATCTCCATAAGATTGGTAAATTGTCCATGGACAAATAATTCCTGCATCTGACCAACCTGCATGACCGTCTTTTTCCAATACTGAATGAAGAGGTATAAAGGGAGCAATTGGAGAAAAATATCCCGGATTTTTATTTTCACAATCAGCAATATCTATCTGCCATTTGTTAAAAAAGGATGCAACATCCATATTAAAGGCTGCAGTTCCTGCAAAAACCTGGGCATCTCCCATCCATCCAAGTCTTTCGTCCCGCTGAGGACAGTCTGTGGGTACAGATAAAAAATTCCCTCTTTGCCCCCATTGAATATTATGCTGCAATTTATTTATAAGCTTATTGGAACATTCAAAACTACCGGTCATTTTCATATTTGAATGTAATACAATGCCGGTCAACATATCTGCTTCAGGGTTTTTGGTCAGGCCGCTTACCAAAGCATATCTAAAACCATGAAAGGTAAAGTGGGATTCATATATTTCACCATTTTCATCACCCTTAAGGGTATAATAATCTGTAGCTTTTGCCGTACGAAGGTTATCAAAATAGGGTTCACCTTTTTCATCCAGAACCTCTGCAAACCGTAAAATTATTGTCTTCCCCCATTTCCCTGATATCTTTAATCGTACACGTCCCAGCATATTCTGACCAAAATCAAATATCCATTGAGTATTTCCCAGCCAATCATCGGAAGCTTTGAAAACTGAAACAGGGGTTATTTTCTGCATAGCTGAAACAGGAACATAGGGCAGAGCTTTTAGAAAAATATTTTTTTTATTCTGAACAGACACTCTGCTCCAGTAATCAGACTTAAAATCTATATTATTCCAACCATCAAATTCCAGACGCGCATCATAAGATTCTCCCATAATAAAATCTGATTCTATAATTGGACCATAGCTATGTTTCCAGTTTTCATCAGTAATTATTGTTTGAGAACTGCCATCATTAAAATCAATATGTATTTGAGCTAATAATTCCGGTTTTAAACCATAATGCTGTCTTTTACCCCAGGCTATATGACCGCAATACCAGCCATCACCTAAAATTACCCCAATAGTATTATCACCTCTGTTCAAAGTAGATGTAACATCAAATACCTGGTAATTGACCCTTCTGGAATAATCCGTCCAACCGGGAGAAAACACATCACTGCCAATTCTTTCACCATTTATATAGGGTTCATAAATTCCCAGAGCTGTAATAAATAATTTCCCCTGTTTTATCTCTTTTTTTAAGGTAAAATCATTTTTTAAGTAAGGAACCGGAACCTGCGAGTGTTTACTGCCGGTAAGAGAACCACTTATCCATTTTGCTTTCCAGTCAGATCTACTCAGGAATGCTGTTTCAAAAAAAGATATTTCACTCCAATCACTTTCTTTATTATTTTCATCCCAGACCTTAACCCTCCAGTAAATTTTCTGCATTGATAAAAGTTCTTTTCCATCATATTTAATAAAAATCGAGTTATCCGTTTTTATTTTTCCACTATCCCAATAATCAACCTTTATAAAGTTAGAAGAACTGGAACATTGGATTCTAAAGGCAGTCTGAGAGAGATTCTCTCCGGCTCCTTTCAATTGCCAGGAAAATACAGGATTATTTATATCAATATTTATGGGAGTTATACTGGATTCACAGTGTAAACTATAGATTTCCAATAGTTTTATTGTCTTTTATAATTATGAGCTTCATCCACCATTGCCAGAATATTTTTTACCGGAACTTCAGAATGTAGTTCTGTCGTGGATCCAATAAAATAACCTGGCCCGACTATATCGATCATTTTCCTGCATTCTTGCCTGACCTCTTCTTCTGATCCAAAGGGAAGCAACTGACTAACATCAATTCCTCCGGCCATAAACAGTTTGTCTCCATAAAGATCAACAACATCCTGCATATCCATATTTGCAGCTTTTTCAATGGGATTCAATCCATCTATCCCGGCACTAACAAGATCCGGAAGAATATCCATCAAATATCCATCTGAGTGATATAGGCACTTTGTTCCTCCCTCATGCCAAACATCGACAAGGCGTTTCAATCTGGGAATAAATGATTGTTTTAACTGGTCCAGAGAAAACATTGTTGTTCCTTTATAAGCAATATCAGCATAAGTAAGAACTACAGGTAAAATCTCCGAATTTGCAACTGCTTTAGCTCTTCGAATTTCCTTGTTTACAAGTGCTTCAAGGTATTCTTCAATCAGATCCGGTTTGTCCATATTAATATAGGTAAAAAGTTCAAGTCCAAGCCATATATAAGCTTCATCAAAACCAACCGGAGATTCCCTGACAATTACAGTATCATCTCCTATGGCCTTTTGAGTATTTATAATATCCTTATGGAACCGGTTCACATAAGTTCTGTCAGCTTCCCATCTATTAAGATAATCAATGTGTTTCTCTATCCACTCTTCAGCCTGGAGCTGATCGTCGAATGGACGTTTTTCTATCCAGCTGGTCCATCTCTTTTTATATTTAACAAACCCTTCATACTCCCCTCTTTCAGTATAAAGCCCTTCCTCAAAGGTAGGAGATCGCAGCCATCTGGTCATATCAAGTGTTTCATTTACTGCTTTACAGACTGCTGTCCATCCATTTTTTTTATTTAAGGGTCCTTTATTAAAATATGCGGCTATATGATCACCGCTAATAACATCATAAACCGGGGTTATGTCTGTTTCCTGAAAATTGATTGTTCTTAAAACTCTTTCTCTTTTGGTCATACCTTTCATTTTTTTATTTTTACTCCTGCAGTTGATTCGCGTATGATCAGCTCCGGACGGTTCTGAAAAAAACCAGTAGTATCATTTTGAAGATCAATCAATAAAATATCAAAAGCCTTAACACCAATATTTGTATAATCAATACCCATTGTTGTTAATTTTGGGGTTACAATTTCTCCGACACTGGCACCGTCAATCCCCATAACCGAAACATCTCCCGGGATACTCATACCTGCTTCCAGAAACACCTGCATTGCTCCAATTGCCATAAGATCATTGGTACAAATTACAGCGGTAAAATCATGTTTTTTTTCTATCAGTTCCCTGGCAAGACTCCTGCCGATAGAAATATCAGTGTTTGTCATTCTGCTGCTGTAAACTGCAAGCTCTTTAGCAACATCTCCCGCTTTTCTTGTATCCATGGCTTTAAGATATCCATCAATACGCAAATCATAGTTCTGTTTTACAGTTAAACCACTTAGGTATGCTATTCGGCGGTGACCAAGATTCCAAAGATGATCAATTGCACGATCCATAGTATAAATATAGTCATTTTCAATAGAAGAAACCCTTCTTATATCAACACTTCCATGACCAAACATGGTTACCTTAATACCTGCATCTACAAGCTTATACACTTTTTCGATATGGTATTTTCCAGGAAGAGCTTCAATAAAGATTCCATCAATACGTCTGTCTACAAAATTTTCAAAATATTCATCAATCGATCCCTGACCGGTACATATATTTACAAAATAACCATGTTCAAGAGCTTTTTTTTCAAAAGCAATAATCATGTCACTATAAATCGGATTAGCAATATTATTCAGGACAATACTTAACTGCATACTTTTATTGGTAATCATACTACGGGCAATTGGATCGGGTCTGTAATCAAGCTGTCTGACTGCATCAAGTACACGATCCCTGGTTTCATCCCGGACATTTTGCTTATTATTTAATACATAAGAAACTGTAGCTGTAGAAACACCTGCCAGCTTAGCTACATCCACCCTGGAAATCCTTCTGTTCCTTTTACTCATTATATATTACCACCATAATTTATCTGCCTTTCATAGTTGGATCCAGTGCATCACGCAGACCATCACCAAATAAGCTTGTTGTAAGTACTGTAATTGCAAGAAAAAGAGTTGGAAAAACAACCAGATGCCAGTAAAAAAACATATATTGCAATCCTGCACTGATCATCTGTCCCCAGCTTGGAATCGGAGGGCTAATTCCCACTCCAAGAAAACTGAGAGAGGCTTCAATCATCATGGCATTAGGAATAGAGAGAATAAAACCAACAATAATTGGTGATACACTATTTGGAATTAAATGGCGGGTAATAATAAACCATGGACTTGCACCCAGAGCTTTTGAAGCAGCAATAAACTCTCTGTTTTTAGTGGCCATAACCTGACCACGTACAAGACGGCAAATATATCCCCAATTAAAAGCAGAAGAAATTATAATTACATTTACTACCCCACCTCCAACAAGGGCAGCTATCAGTATTGCAATAAGTAGTGGCGGAATAACTGTAAACAGCTCAACCAGGCGCATAATAAACCAATCGGCCTTCCCTCCCTTGTAACCGGCAATGGTTCCTAAGGGGAGACCAACAATAAGAGAAATAAACGCACTGGCTACTCCAATTCCCAAAGATACTCTGGCTCCATAAATAATCCTGGAAAAAAAATCACGGCCCAGAGGATCAACACCAAACCAGTTTTCGGAAGAAGGGAAACCAAGAACTTTATCAAGAAAAACCTGTTCATCATAGTCAGTCTTTGCAACCAATGGAGCAAAAACTGCCATCAGTACAATTATCGTTAAAATGATAAATGAAACCAGAGCTGCCCGATTATCTGCAAAGCGCTGAATGGCAAAATACCAGGGTTTCTTTTTATACTTTTCCATAAATGATTTAGTCATGTTTTGTTACCCGTATTCGAGGATTAAGATAGGCATATAAAATATCTGTTATTATGTAGGCGATACCAATCAGTAAGGTTAAAAGCAGAATAAGTGCCATCTCCATTGGATAATCACGCTTGTATATGCTTGAAACAAAGTAGCTTCCCAAACCGGGAACACGGAACATCTTTTCAACAAATATACTTCCCGTAACAATACCTATAAACATCGGGAAAAAAATTGTTACCATTGGTATGGCTGAATTCTTTAATACATGCTTTAAAATTATGTTTCTCTCTGAAAGCCCCTTGGCCCTTAATACTGTTACAAAGGGTTTATTCAGTGTATCCAATACACTTGAGCGGGTAAAACGGGCAAATTGTGATATTGGAACGATGGCGTAGGAAGCAACAGGAAGAATCCATGCCCGGGGCGATCCCCATCCCTGAGTAGGCAGCCATTTTAACCAGACTCCAAAAACCAGCATTAAAGCCAGACTTATAACATAAATAGGAATTGTTATTCCAAGAGTACTGACAAGAGAAGAAACATAGTCTATAGGGCTGTTTCGTTTAAGTGCGGCAGCTACACCCAGAAGGATACCAATAGGTGTTCCTATGAGCATTCCAAGCCCTCCAAGGATTAAACTGGGCGGCCATGCCCGGGCCAGTAATTCCATTACTGTTTCTCCCGGACTCTGATAAGGAATACCAAAGTCAAGTTGAAAAACTCCCTTCATATATCGAAGATACTGCTGATAAACAGGACCATCCAGATTATACTGTTTCATAAGTTTCGCCCGGGCGGCATCAGATAAAGGCATTTTATCTTCGTCGAAAGGGCCGCCGGGAATTGCTCTCATTAACGAAAAAATAACAATTGAAACTACAAGAAAAGTAACAAGCAGCGAAACCACCCGTTTTATTATATATAGAATCATTTTTCTACTCCCTAAAGCACCTGACAAAATGGTCAGGCTCCATTACATAAAGATCTTCTTTACCATTTTTTTCACCAAATGGTTTAAAGGAATATTCTGATCCTAAAAAATCTCCTGAAATTTTTAAATGTTCATTGTATGAAAGTTTATATCCACGCCGTTTTTTTGGGTCAGCAATTGGAATAGACTCAAGAAGAACCTTTGTGTATGGATGAATGGGATTTGAGAAAATAAGTTCAGTCGGTCCCGACTCAACAATTTTTCCTAAATACATTACCTGAATATAATCACAGATATGGTATACAACACTTAAATCATGAGAGATAAAAATCATGGATAGTCCAATACTCTCCTGAAGCTCTTCAAACAGATTAATTATCTGAGCTTTCACAGATACGTCCAGCGCAGAAGTTGGTTCATCTGCAATTATAAATGTAGGATCCAGAGCCAGAGCTCTTGCAATGGCTACACGCTGCCTCTGCCCTCCGGAAAGCTCATGAGGATACCGGGTAGAGTAAGTTCCATCAAGACCCACAAGCTCAAGTAAAACAGCTGTTCTTTCCAGTCTTTCAGCTTTCGAATAGATCCCGTGAATTACGAAGGGTTCTGTAATTATCTGACCAAGACTCCACATTGGATCAAGGGAGGAAAAGGGATCCTGAAAAACAATCTGCATATTTCTACGAATTTTTTTAAGTTCCAAAGTATCAAGTTTATGTAAATTTTCCCCATTGTAAACAACGTTTCCCTCTGTAGGATCTTCCAGACCAACCAGCATCATGCCTGTTGTAGTTTTCCCACACCCGGATTCTCCTACCAGTCCCATAGTTTGATCTTTTTTTAATGTAAACGAAACTCCATCTACAGCTTTAACTGTGTGAGTGGTTCTATTCCACAAAGGTCCCTGCCTGGTTTTATAGTGTTTTTTCAGATTTTGTACAGTTAACAGATTACTCATACAACACTCCAGCACCAGGAGCTATGATCTTTACTTATCTTTGTTTCAGGGGGCATCTCTCCCCTGCATCTGTCAGATACTTCTGCACAGCGGGGATGAAAAGGGCAGCCCCCGGGAGGGTTTGCAGGATTTGGGGAAGTCCCTTCAATAACATACAGTTTTTCACTTCTGGGGTTGGAAATATCAGGGATACTCTTTAATAGTGCCTTTGTATATGGGTTGGATGGTTTATCAAATATGTCGAATACCGAACCGATTTCAAGAATTTTACCGCCATACATTACAATTACCTTATCCGCTGTTTCTGCTATTACTCCTAAATCATGAGTAATAATTATTAAAGACATCCCACTATCTTTCTGTACTTTTTTTATCAGCTCACGGACCTGTGCCTGAACAGTAACGTCCAGGGCAGTAGTAGGTTCATCTGCAATTAGAATTGAGGGATTACAAATGAGAGACATTGCTATTATTACCCTCTGGCACATACCACCTGAAAGCTGATGGGGATAATCCCCCATTATTTTTTCGGGATCTTTTATATCCACCCGACTAAGAATATCGACAGATATATTCCACGCA
>DAOVSY010000134.1 GCA_030633365.1 Spirochaetaceae bacterium
CTTTATAATTGGTTTAGCAGATTTACGACCAGGTAAAAGGTTCAAAAACTTACCTGAATCTAGATATTCTATAAAATCTTCCTGTTTTGTGTACTTTTTTAATGTTTCAAGACCTCTTTTAGCGAGTTTATTATTAGGTTCAATATCCAGAATTTGAAACCATTGTTGAATTGCTTCAGAACTTTCCTGACGTTTTAAATGAACAAGAGCTAATCCTGCCATAGTATTAATATCATCGGGTTTAAGAGTAATTGCTCTTTGGAGATAGGAATAACCTCCTCCAAAATCTGAAGTATTTAAACATGATATTCCAAGATAATAATAAAAGTCAAAACTTTGTCTGTACCTGAAAACCTGTGGTTCCAGTAGTTGCAGTACTTGTTTATATTTTCCAGCTTTGAAAAGTCCGGATGCTTTTTTTAAAGTTTTACTGCGCATTATAAAAAATTACCTGTTCTCGTATAATTTTTTACGTTGTTTTAAAGTTTCCAAAATTTGCATAATCAAATCTAATTCACTTTCAGTTACACTATCCGGAAACTGTAGAAAACCATCAATTTTCTTAATAAGATCTGTAGTTGCTATTAGATCCATTTTAATTGAAGTTTCAGTATTTTGAGGATCAGAATCAGTCTTAATTGTCTGATCAAACAGAGTATCTATTCCTGAGCTTTCTAAAGATGATCCTTTAAAACTACTGTTAGTATATGCACCCAATACAATTACAACTTCTCTGCTTTGATCCCTTGATACTTTAATAGGATTGTAAGTAAAAGAAACAGCAGAATCATTTATTGAATATGGAATAAGATTAAAATTTCTTGATTTATTTACCTGATAATTCCATAAATTGTCCTGTAGTCTTTTCCAGTTAGCAAAAATTAATTTGTCCGGAACAGTTATTCCAGGTCCTCTGATCATTCCCTGTAACCCAGAAAAATCAGTTTCAGATGATGGAGAAATCCATGAATTGGGAAAATTTGTAATATATGTATCTTCTGTGGAAATAGATACGCCAGTATCAAGTAAAAAATGATCGTTCTGATCTTCACCAAGATAAGTGTCAAATAGATAAGTTAACCCTATATTAGAGTTTAGATCAGATGTATTTTCAATTATTATTGATATTTTAATACCATCACTAAGAGAACTGTTCTTGGATTTTAAGAAAGAAAAATCCTCAGTAACCTTTAATACTGTAGATTCCCATACAATTTTAGCACCTGTTGGAGTTGTTAATATATCTTTTGAAAAAACAGAGCTGTTCCCCATTTTAAATATTTTATTATCAACCATAATACTTAATAAAGATGTTTCCGGATCCTTGTCAAATAAAAATGGAATATATTTACCCGAATTTATATCCTGAAGATAGTATGCAGAAAAACTTCCAGAGTCTTCATGGAGAGTAATTTTAATTCTTCCTTCTGTTATATCCAGAGAATTAGTTGGTATGGTAAAAATTATTAAAAGAAAAATAATTATACTGGTTATTTTCATATTTTACTCTCCAGTCCTTGATGCCAGCCAGTCTATATAGAATTCTTTTAAATTCAGAGCTGAATTTTTTAGTTCTAATAGCTTTTCACTTTTTGGTGAACTTGTATCAGTGTTTAAGATTTGTGATTCTTCCAGAGTTACTTCCACATCTGAATTAGTAAGTTGCTCCTTCAAATTTGCTATAGTATTGTTTAACTGATTAATTTGTTGTTTTAAAGAAGCCAGACTATCATCTTTATTCAGACTTTCCATGGACATTTCAGCTAATAATAATTTTTGATCATCTGAACCAGCTGCCACTATTTTACGCTGATAATCACTAATAGACTGTTCATAAGTTTTTTCACGTCGTTGAAAATCTTCAAGTGCTTTGAGATATTCTTCATGACTTATTTTTAATAGCTTCAGGAGTTCATTTTCTCTAAATTTGAGCGTTATTAATGATAACTTATATTTAGATGCTTCAAGTTTATAACTATTTGGATACTCTCGATTAATCATTGAATATATTATTTTAGCCTCTTCCAGATGACCCATAAAATAAAGTGATTCTGCTATCCAAAAATAGCTGTTTGATACATATGGATGATCACCATAAGATTCTATAAATTTATAGAAAATTTGTACAGAACTATCGTATTTACCTTTTCGAAATAATAATCTGGCTTTTTGATACACAGTATCAGGATATAAATTATTATCAGAGAAATTTTTAATAAAAAAATCAAGGTTGTTTTCAGCTTTATCAAGAAGATTCTGAGCCATATAACACCTTGAAATCAAAAAATATGCAGTTCCATAGAGATGCTCATTCTCTGAATTAAGAATAATATTCCTAAAATCACTCAAAGCTAAAGTATAATTTCTATTGGAAAAATTATTAAGGCCGGATTCCATAATTTTATTCCCATCTGAATTTTGGGCAAATATAAAAACATTTAAAAAAATGAAAATTATTACAAAAAACTTATTTTTCAAAACAGGACTCCCATTATATTTTCGACACAAGCTGTACTATACTAAACTTCTTTGTTTCCTCTTATCATATTAGCTTCGTTAATAGGGTTCCTGGATTTAAAAAAGGAACTACCGCTAATAAGTACATCAATTCCTTTTTCTCTAATTTGTTCAGCATTATCTCTGTTTACACCACCATCAATAGATATAAGATAATTATAATCTTTATTATTTCTTATATCATCCAGAATTTTTATTTTTTCAAGAGTTTCTGTAATCATGCTTTGACCACCAAATCCAGGATTTACACTCATAATTAAAACAAGGTCTAAAAAAGGTAATAATTCTGAGAGGGAGGATACAGGAGTCCCTGGTACAACTGCTATACCTGCTTTACAACCAGATCCCTTAATTTGTTGAATAATACGATGACTGTGAACTGCAGCTTCCAGATGAAAAGTAATATAGTCTGCCCCTGCTTTAATAAAATCCTGTATGTGATTTTCAGGATGAACAGTCATTAGATGTACATCTAATTTTAAATTTGTAATATCCCGTATATCCTGAACCATTTTATGTCCAAATGTAATATTTGGAACAAACACACCATCCATTACATCAAGATGTATCCAGTCTGATTTTGCATCTTCAATAAGTTTAACGGAATCCCGAATATTCGAAAAATTACCGGAAAGAAGAGAAGGTGCAAATAATATTTTTTTATCTCTATCCATAATAGTATCTTATTATCAGATTTTAGTAAAAAAAGCAAACATTTTTATGATTTGATGTAAGAAGAAAAACTCCTTATGATTGACTAAAATGAGCTTAATGATATAATAGATATATTCAACTTGTATAAGTTAAGTACATCAGGAGATTTCTCGGTGGCAGATACTGACATAGAAGAATTAATCCTGCAATCTTATGATTTTTTTAAGAAAGGAAGTTTTAAGGAAGCTGAAAAGG
This sequence comes from Spirochaetaceae bacterium, assembly GCA_030633365.1. Next base: position 3,427 of record DAOVSY010000134.1, read on the forward strand.
TTTATGAAGAAGCTTTATCTATAGATTTTGAGAATTTGGATGTTATTGCAGGACTAAAATGTTCCAAATTCTGGATAGAGCGATCAAGACAACTTGATACTTTTGGAACTGATGAATTTACAAAAAGTGAATATTTGTACAATGAATGGAAAGCTTTTACACTATTTTTAAACAGACTTAAAACACCCTTCAGGCAGGGAGTGTCTGTAATTAAACAATGGGTCTTTCAGACTGCACTGTCAGGGTATCTAAATGCTTCGTCCAATATTGGATCAAGTGAAGAAGAATTACTCTTAAGAATAGGTAAATGCTATAAGGGCATGGGCGATTACGATAAAGCCCTTGAATATTTAGAAAGTGTCAGCAGGAAAAAAAGAGATGATCCTGAAATCCTGGGTGAACTGGCAGACTGCTATGCATTTATCAATGAAACAAGAATAGCTAAAGCTTTTTTTAGAGAAGCTTTTTTTATTGATTCTCAAAAAGTGAATATTAATTTTTTGGAGTCAGAACTTATTGTCAGGCTTATTGAAAAATTAAGAGTAATAGGTTATTCTGAACTTGTAATTAAGGAATGGATTCCTGTTTATGCAGTATTATGGGGCATTTTTAATGTTAAAAGGGAACTAAAACCTCTTGAATTAGGTAAATTGAAACAGTCGATATTCTCCCTGGAGAATAGGATTACAGATAGTGAGTCTGATGATGAGAAGTCTGTTCTGGTTCCACGGTTAATTAATCGTTATTTTTGGTTAATTGATCATTATATTATTATAAATGAGCCCAGGGATAAAGTTGAAGAAGTGCTAAGAAAGATTCATAAAATAGATGAGTCAGTTTATGAACAGTATATTAATTAGTTGGGGATAGGTGGAATGTCAGATTTAGTTGTAAATAAAGTAAATGAGCTTTTAAATGAAGAGAAATGGACCAGGGCAACTTTAAATAGTTATACAATAAATCACTTAAATGAACTGGATGCAATTATTGAAGGATGCGAAAATCCTGATGAAATTATTCAGATAAAAGAAATTTGTGATGAACACATTGTTCATACAAGGAACAGTGTTATTGCACTGTATCTTTCTGGAATTATTTCTATTAGTCGACAGGTTATTGATGATGGAAATCTTATTAAAATAATTAACATTTTTACAGACAATCATAAATGGAATATTGTTGAATTCCTTTGTAATAGGATTTTGTCTTATGGTGAGAATGTTTTTGCACTTAGGACTCTTTCAGAATGCTTTGAACATGAAAATGAAAAAGATAAAAAATACGAAATATGGAAGAGACTCATAAAAGTTGACTATGAAGAAGCTGATATTGTTCGGTATTTAGCAGAAAATGAGGAAGCTGATTCAAATATTGAACTGGCTGTAGAATATTATAAAAGAGCAATTCATAGATACATTAATAAAAAATTATTCTCGAACGTAAAGGACGTTTGGAATAAACTTGTATCTTTAATACCTGATGAAACAGATTTTTTCTTTCATATAGAGAAAAAAGTTTCAAAAATCAACAGCCCGGAAAGAGCATTACAGTTACTGGAAGATTTATATGATACTCATAAAAAAAATGAACAATGGAAAAAATGTATAAGCATTCTTAAAAGAATTCTTTTTTATGATCCAAAAAATGTTACAGCACGCCGTGAAATAACAGAATCTTTTAGACAGATGTATAAAGATCATGGAAATTTGGAAGAGTACATCAGGCTTTCTAATTTAAACCAAAGCTGGCGAAATGTTCATGATGCTATCGGAGATTTTGAAAAACACATATCTGTAGACGAAGGAACATTTGTTTCTCATAAGACCTGGGGAATAGGACTAATAAGAGAAATAAAAGGTGATAATATTATAATAGATTTTGCCAGGAAAAGAGGGCATGTTATGTCTCTTAAAATGGCAGTTAGTGCATTAACAAGTTTGACAAAGAATCATATCTGGGTTTTAAAGAGTATTTGGCCTAAGGATAAACTTCATGATGCAGTAAAAGGTAATATTGCATGGGCTCTTAAAATGGTAATTAAAAGTTTTGATAATGCTGCAAATATGAAGCAAATTAAAGCAGAACTGGTTCCTTCAATTTTAAGCCCCGGAGAATGGTCTACCTGGAGTACAGAGGCTCGTAAACAATTAAAAACTGATCCTTCATTTGGAAATGTTCCGGAAAAAATTGATTTTTTTGTTGTTAGAGATACGCCAATGTCATTTGATGAAAAAACATATAACCGTTTTAAAGCTGAACGTGGATATTTTGGAAAATTAAAGATATTCAGGGAATTTCTTGATAATTCCGATCCTGATTCTGAATATTTCGGTGAAATTATTAATTATTTTACAGGATTTTTAAAAGAAGACTCCAATTCACATGAGTATGCAGTTTCAAGTTACCTTATAATTACTCATTTAGTTTCAATTTATCCATTCCTTAATCCAGGAATCCCTTTTCAGTTTAAGGATTTACTTAATAATATGGAAGATATTGAGAATATTTTTTCAATTATTGAAGATAGTGAACTTAGACTTCGATTCCTTAAAGTAACTAAAGAAAATTTTAAAGAATGGCCTGAAATATTTGTTAAACTTTTTCCTTATCATCTAACAAAATATATTATCGAAGTATTAAAAGACGAAAAATATATTGATTTATTAAAAGATTTGTATTCTAAAGCACTCTATCATTACAAAGACAAAAGAGAAGCTTTTATATGGCTTGCAAGAAATACAGAGAAGGAACTTTGGGCAGAGAATTATGGTATTCCATTTGAGAAAGTTCTTATTGGCATGATCCATCTCCTTGATATTTCATTTAGAGAAATAAATAATAAAAGAGAAGTAAGTTTTAATCGAAAAATAAATAAGCAAATTTTAAACTTTCTTTTTAAAGAAAATTATTTACCTGCTCATTTGGAAACAGCAGACGAGGATTCTTTAAATAGAATATTCTCACTTATTAATGATGTCAAAGATCTTGATCCGTCAATAAAACTGGAATTAAAGTCCACTGTATTAGGTCGGTTCCCAAATTTTAGATTTCATGGTCAGGAAGAAAAAGAGAAAGTTTCACGTGGCCTGATTGTTACAAGAAAAAGTTTTGAAGAAAAACAAGCTAAACTTAAGCATATAATTGATGTCGAAATTCCACTTAATTCCAAGGAAATTGGAATTGCAATTGATTTAGGTGACTTGAAAGAAAATGCTGAATATAAAGCAGGAAAAGAAAAACAGGAATTTTTAAATTCAGCAGTTGGAAAAATTAAAGATGATTTAGAGAAAGCTTCAATATTTAATCCAATAGAAGTTGATCCCTCTTCTATTTCATTTGGAACTGAAGTTAGTCTTTTTAACTTAAAAACAGATAAAGAAGAAAATTTTACATTTTTTGGGCCATGGGAATCTGATCCAGCTAATCACTGTATTTCTTATTTATCTCCCTTTGGAAACAAACTTTGGAAACATAAGATCGGAGATGAAGTTTCTTTTGAAATAAATGAAAGAGATTATAAGTACAGAGTTGAAAGTATTAAAGCTACTGAATTTTAAACTGGATTTTTTATTCAAAGATATTATTATTAGCCGGGGAAAGATAATGAAAAAGTTTTTAATTACAGCTGTATTGTTTTTGATTTTTATACAATTTGGTATATCTGAACAAATAGATAATATTGTTCTTCTGGACACTTCAGAGAGCATGTTCCCTTATTATTCAGGTACAATCGATTATTTGATTGAAGATATTGTTCAAAAACAATTACAGTCTGGAGATACTTTTCATTTATTAAGTTTCAATGATTTTCCGGAATATGAAATTTCAAGGACAATAAGATCTGAAATAGAAATTAAAGAAATATTTAACAGAATATTATTACTTCAACCAATAGGAAAATATACTGACTTAATATCAGCATTTTCCTTTTTATATGAATATACAGAAAAACTTCAATTAAATAGCCTTAAAAGAATTATTATTCTGACAGATGGTATACATGACCCACCACCAGAAAGCCCCTACCCTGTTTCATCTGATAATATTACAAATATTGTTAAAATTTCCGAAAATATGAGAAGGCAGGGATGGGATGTTTCACTCGTACAATTTCCCATAATTAATGTAAGTGATGGTAGTTCATCCAGCTCTGGTAGTTCATCCAGCTCTGGTAGTTCATCCGGTACTGGTAGTTCATCCGGTACTGGTAGTTCATCCGGTACTGGTAGTTCATCCGGTACTGGTAGTTC
>DAOVSY010000350.1 GCA_030633365.1 Spirochaetaceae bacterium
AAGCCAGAAAGATTGAAGTAGGGCCATCAGCTCCACCTATTATACCAATTGCACTGGCCTGCTCCGGGCTGAACCCAAGATATAATGCACCTATAAGAGTTATAAAAATTCCAATTTGAGCAGCCGCTCCCAAAAGAATCAGTTTAGGGTTGGCAAGCATAGTAGAAAAATCTGTCATGGCACCAATTCCAAGAAATATTAGTGGAGGAAAAATCCCTTTCATGACTCCATAGTAGATATAGCTAAGAACACTACCCACATCATAAACACCCAAAGGCATACTTGCTATGGAAGGGATATTACCGACAATTGCTCCAAAACCAATTGGAAGAAGCAAAAGGGGTTCATAGTTTTTAACAATAGCAAGGGCAACAAAAATTATTCCCACAACTATCATAATAAGATTTCCCCAGGTCATAAGGGCAAATCCGGTTGTTCCTAAAAAATTCTGTAATATATCCATACCCCTTCCTTTAACTATTCAACTTCGTTAAATGGATGTGATGTGCTAAAGTAATTGCTGCAATAAGACCTTCATCAAGATCTGATTTTCTCTGCTTTGCAGCAGGTTTCTCTTTTTCAGGATGAATTTTGGAATACATTTTTAAAAACAGAGGAAGAAGAGCTACTATACTTGATATAAGAGTCAAAGCAACAACTACAATGACCATTCCTGCAAGAGCAAGTTCAAATCCCTTTCCTATAATAATGTTCTGATAACTTACTGAGAATTCTCCCATAATCATTCCTTATTTCAGACTATCCCTTAAATTAATCCTACTGAATCGAGGCTTAGTTTTAAGACTCAAACACTGATATATTGTAGTACACCTACTACAGTATATAATTAGTGAACTATAGGGTCACAGGACAGCCTCATTTGGTTAAGTTTATAAATATTTATGTGGAGTCTATAGTTAAATAAGTTTAATTTATAGAGGAGGAGTCATAAAAAGATCTTATGCACCTATTATTTTTTTTGATTATTAACCAGGACAATATCACCCTTTTCGACACCAAGATCCCCGGCAAGAACCTGGCACTTGGCCTTTAGCAGGAAAAATACAGGACTGTTACTACCAGAGAGTCCTTCATAATTTCCCTGTCCTTTACTAATAATAAATTCTGCTTTTTCAAAGTGATCGAGGAATTCCCTGCTGCACAAAGAAGGTATTATAGAAGGAGCCGAACTTCCAGAGGATATTAACTCTGCAACTGTATCCAAACCTGAATCAATTGCATCTTTCATAGTTACATCATTTATAACAGGAATATCTCTGACAACATAGGTGACAGGTTTACCAAGCTCTTCTATCAGAAGTTTATCAAAAACTGTTTCACCCGAATTATCGCCAAGATAAAGAACCGATTCAGCTTTTTCAAGACTTCTCTGGAAATCATCAAAATGTGATATGCCAAATTCCTGATTTAAAATTATCTTCACATCTTCTGCAATATTAAATTTATGACCTACTCCAAAATCTATAACATTACCAGCTATAGCTATTCTTACAGCGGTTAAAAGCCTGTTATTCGAGTTATCTATAATTTGTTTTAATTCAGGATACAGCTTTTTTGCTTCTTCTATTGTTTCTTTTTTAATTGTTTTATATGGATCATCAACACCAGTTATTTCCCTTATCTTCCTGTAAATCAAATCTCCTGTAGCAGGAGGGCTACTATCCAAAGGAACATCCTTAATCATCAAACCTACTTCATCCAGTAGTTTTTTTATACCAACATCATCCATTCCTGCAATCCGCCCAGCCCTAAGAGCCTGGTCCATAAAACAGGGAATACAATCAAGATAAGTTTTCATCAATTACTCCGTCCTGTCTCATGTTATCAGGATGATAAATACCTGCTTCCTCTTTCTGATATCGAATGCAACTGCTCCAGTCACCCTTACAGTAGGAAAGGATAAATTTCTCTTCAAGAAGGCCTCTTTCAAAAAACCTCTTCATAGGACAGACTGAAAACCATTTGCATTCACTCATTTTTACCAACTATATTCGCAAGAAATTTCTTTCTTCGCCTTTTGACCATTCTTCAAGAAGAGCAGGAAATGTATCCTGCAGTTTTTTAATACTCTCTTCTATGGAACCTTCTTTAACTATAATGCAAAGAAATTTCTTCTTTACTCTTTTTAAATTTGGGCCAAAAACTCTGGAAACAGACATGCTTACACCTTCTTTTTTAAGAATACCCACAATCCCCTGAGCCTTTACAGGATCTCCATGTCCATCTTCATCATCATCTTCTTCTGTACTGTTATCTATTCTTTTCAGGAGTTTAGCTTCATCTGCTGATATTTCATATATATCATAATAATCTGCATCCCCAAAATGTCTGTCAATAAATGACTCACCATCATCCGTAGCAAAAGCTGTAACTAATTTTTCCATTATATTTTTTATATCCTTATGCCTTTTTTAAGGATCCAGCTTTATAAGCTTCATATGCTTCTGTAACAGTCATTTCACCTGCACCAACATAAACTTCTGTTCCTGTTGTCTTTAAAACTGTAGCAGCATTGCCTCCGGGGCCATTCCCTGTAATAAGAACTTCTGCTCCATATTCTGCTAACTTCTGTGCTGTTTTAGGGCCTGCACCATGAGCTTCACCTTCAATTGCTCTGTTATCATAAGATTCAACACTCTTTGAATCTTCATCGAAAATAACAAAATATTCTGTTCGTCCAAATCTTGGATCCATTGCTGCATTCATATCTGTGCCTTTGGCTGTAAATACTATTTTCATATTCTTCTCCTTTAGTTGCACTATTTTCTTAATTTTCTCCCAGCTTTCGCTGATTAATTTCCCTAAATCATTATCAAATTCCACAACTGTTTTTCCATTAGTCATAGCTTCTGTAAACTTTTCGTTATAGGGTATTTCCGAAAGGAGAACTATACCTTCTTCTTCCAAAAAGACCTTTATTTCACCTGCAACATTTTTATTTAAATCTGCCTTATTAATAATACATCCAGCTTTAATTCCAAACTTTTTTACAAGTTCATAAACTCTTCTTAGATCATGAAGACCGGAAACAGTAGGTTCAGTAACAAGAACTGTAAATGAAGCTCCGGAAAGAGAAGAGACAACAGGACAACCCACTCCCGGAGAGCCATCAACAACTACAGCAATTTTATTCTCTTTTTCTGCAAGAGTTTTTGCCTCGTTTTTAACCTGCGCCACAAGCTTTCCTGAATTATCAGAACCAATACTCAACCTGGCATGAACCATAGTTGATCCTGTTCGTATATCAGAAATATAAACTTCACCAACTTTTGGTTGCGAATTTGTAATTGCATCTGTTGGACAAACCCGGGCACAGTATCCGCAGCCCTCACATCCAAGTGGATCTACAATATACTGAGTGTCAATAATTGGAATAGCATCAAACCTGCACACATCCTGACACTTCCCGCATTTTATGCAGGCATCCTGATCTATATATGCAATTTCACCACTGTAAAAATCTTCTGATTTTCCAAAATCGGGAGCCATAAGTAAATGCATATCTGCAGCATCAACATCACAGTCCGCAATAATAAGATCCTTTCCACCAAGATAAGCAAAAGATGCAGTTATAGAGGTTTTACCTGTTCCGCCTTTTCCGGAAATTACTACTATCTCTTTCACTGCATCCGTCCTTTGAAATTATCAATATAAGTACTTATTG
>DAOVSY010000470.1 GCA_030633365.1 Spirochaetaceae bacterium
AGGAGGAAAGGCTGTATACAATGAAGCAATATTATGTGTATTTAGATTATCCATAACTAAAACCACTTTTTCAGCATCTACATACCTTTCTTCAAGCATCTCTTTAATGAAATTAGCCCAATCAATTCTTGTCCGGCGGTCAGTAATTTTTACTTTCCTCATTCCATCAAGAGGTTCTACTTCAATGAATATATTTGCTACTCCCTTACGAACATACTCATCATCCATTAAAACAGGATGTCCAGGAGCTGCAGAAATAGGTGGGGTGACTTCTCCAATTAACTGCATGCTTGATTCATCCATACAGACTACAGGGTATGCAGAATTATAAGGACGTGCGTAAACTTCAAGAATATCCTCCATGGCTGCAACAAAACTGGCATTTTGATCAGGTGGAATCTTCCAATATTTGCTCAAGTGAGGCTTAAGTTCATTTTTTTTAAAGTGTTACACACTGTCATTGGTGAAACACTCTCTACTATTTCCAGTTCAATCAATTTTTCAGCCAGGAGCCTTACAGTCCAACGGTTCCGCCCTTCGGGAGCCTCTGAGCATGCTAAGGCTAAAAGATGAGCTTCAAAATCTCCACCAAATTGTATTTCTCTTGGTGGTGTTTCTCTCTTTTTTCTCTCTAAGGCAGCTGAAAGGCCTTCTTCAACAAATCTTTTTTTTAAATGCTCGAGACTTCGTGGAGTAGTTCCTAAAGCTTCTGCAACAGGAGCAACTAACCACTGAGAACCATACTCTCCTGCATCAAGTAATAGCAAGGCTCGTGCATATAATATAGTTCGAGCTGCTCTTCTGCCAGTTGTTGATAATATTTCTAAATCTTTACGCTCTTCTTTTGTCAAAGTTACTTTGTATCGTGGTGCCATGGGCTCCTCCTTATTTACTAAGAAAGAGTATATCATAGATTGTACTTTATGCGAAGGTTTAGATTTTACAGTGTACTAGGAGTCTGTCGGACTTTTTAACCTGAAGGAATTTAACTTTTACCGGAAATAGTGTACCCTTAAATTATGAGTGCACGATTAGTAAATATAGATAGAAATACTCCAATGATGTTCCCACCAGACCTCCGGGACTGGGTTCCTGAAAATGATATAGTTCATTTTATAATAGATGCAGTTGAGCTAATTGATTTACAAGAGTTTAAGATAAATGAGAAAGGAACAGGCAGTAGACAATATCCCCCTTCGATGATGCTTGCATTATTGATTTATTGTTATGTACATGGAACATTTAGTTCACGAAAGATTGAAGAAGCAACCTTCAATAATATTCCAGTTAGATATATTTGTGATAATAAACATCCAGACCATGATACAATAAACAGTTTTCGAAAAGATAATAAAGATTTATTCGCAGAAGCATTTCTAAAGGTTCTTGCAATGGCAACAAAAATGGGGAAGTTGAAAAAAGTAGGAAGTGTCAGTATAGATGGAACTAAAATACATGCAAATGCAAGCAAGCATAAGGCAGTCAGTTATGCGAGAGCTGGAGATATAATAAAACAGCTGGAACTGGAAGTTGAAGAATTAATGAATAAAGCGGCGGATGCTGATAGTATTCCCCTTGAAGATGGTGCAAAAATCCCGGACGAGATAATACGCAGGGAGGATCGGATTGAGCAGTTAACGATAGCACGGGATGAAATTGAAAAGCGATTTGAAAAAGAAAGGGTTCAGAAAGAGTCTGAATACAAAGAAAAGCTAAAAGAATGGGAAAATAAAGAGAGAAAAGGAAAACGGCGCGGGAAAAAACCACAAGAACCATCAAATAGTCCAGCTAAGAATAAGCAGTATAATTTCACAGATTCTGATAGTAGGATAATGAAAGCAGGGAATGGAAAACATTTTGAACAAAGTTATAATGCCCAGGCAGCGGTTGATACAGAAGGGAGTATGTTGATATTGGGACAGCGGACAACCAATGAACCCAATGATAAAGAACAGTTAAAACCTTCATTAGAAAGTGTAGATGAAAATATTAGAAAAATAGATGATGCTTTAATAGATGCAGGATATTATTCCGGGCCGGCAATAGTTGGAATTGAGAAAGAAAAAGATATTAAAATATATGCGTCTGTCGGGAAGAAAACGCATGGCCGGACTGTAAAGGATCTTGAGGAAAAAGATGATCCTGAACCACCACCTGATGATGCTGGAATAAAAGAGATTATGGAATATCGTCTACAAACAGAAGAGGGGAAAAGGAAGTATAAATTACGGAAACAAACTGTAGAGCCGGTATTTGGGATAATCAAACATGTTATGGGATTCCGTCAATTTTCACTTAGAGGGAATGAGAAAGTATCAACAGAATGGTCATTAGTTTGCCTGGCCTATAATTTCAAGAGATTATACAACATGACAAGTGGGATAGGTTTGCCAAAAAAATGCTTCAGTTGATTGGAAATGACACATATTGTTAGAGTACGGACAGCTGGGCAGGTTTACCTGTAACAAAAAGTATGGCAGTGGAAAGCAAATACAACCTATCTGCTGAAATTTTATCTGGTGATGGAAATATTAAAAAAATCAGAACCTAAAGGGAGTTAAAGAGCGACAGACTCCTAGGGGACGGAGGAACTTTTAAGAATATAGCTGAGTGGTTACTGATTTTAAAGAATTCATACTTTTTCTATTTAAATTTAAAACTACTTTATATAATTTTGCTTTATACAAT
>DAOVSY010000208.1 GCA_030633365.1 Spirochaetaceae bacterium
GACTCCTTGCAGAGTTATGAATGCAAATAAAAATTATTTTCTGCTTTGCCATATTTATGTCTCCTTCGGATCCAAAGCCCATTATTTTGTATTATTCTGAATATTTTATAAGTGAGTATACGGATAGAATTATTAACAATCAAGATAATTATTGACTTTTAGTATAGGCATCCTTACATTAGCATTCAAAGTAAATTTGGAGAGATGTATGATGAAGTATGATGCAATTATTATTGGTATGGGTCCAGCAGGAATGGCTGTGGCAGCTATGGGATCTTCCATGGGTTTGAATATACTTGCAGTAGAGGAAAGGAAAGTTGGAGGGGAATGTCTTAATGTTGGATGTATACCAAGTAAGGCATTATTAAAAGCAAGTGAAGTAAATTTTTCGGTTCATGATCTGGGCCAGTTTGGAATAGACAGTCAATGTAATATGAATACCAATACTCATCAATCTCTGGAAGTTGTTAGGGATAAAGTAGGCAAAATTAATAATAAAAAGCTTATGAAAACTTTTGAAAAAGTTGAACTTCTTCTTAATGAGGGGCCAGCAGAATTTATTGATAAAAATACAATAATGGTTAAAGGTAAAAACTATAAAGCAAAAAAAATATTTATCGCTACAGGTACTGAACCTGTAATCCCTCCAATTCCGGGAATTGAAAAACTAAGCAATGATCAGGTATTAACGAATTTGAATATTTTTGATCTGGAAAAAATTCCAGAAGAAATGACGGTTATGGGTGGAGGAGCTATTGGCACCGAGATGGCCCAGGCCTTTTCCAGACTTGGCAGCAAAGTCACAATAGTTCAGATGGGGGAACATTTATTACCTGCAGGTGATGGGGATGCCGGTGCTGTTCTTAAAGAAATGTTTGAGAAAGAAGGAATAAAAGTTTATAACAGCACAAAAATAGAAAAAATTGAGGAAAAAGATGGTATTATATATACTTATACTGATAAAGGAACATTTACCGGAGAAAAACTTCTTGTTGCCACTGGGCGGAAGCCCTTTCTTGATCAGTTGAAGCTGGATAATGCAGGGATAGCTTATAATAAACAAGGCATTATTGTAGATAGAAATTTACGTACCAACTTAAGGCATATTTATGCTATTGGCGATTGTAACGGACTGGCTTTACTTTCTCATGCAGCCATGCATCAGGGTATGCTTGCAATAATGAATGCAATTAATCCAACACCCTTTAAATTAAAAAGAAACAGATACTATGTCCCCTGGTCAGTATTTACAAAACCGGAGGTAGCACAGGTTGGTTTAAAAGAATCTGAGGCAAGAGAAAAAGGATTAAAAATAGAAGTAGTTAAAAGAGATTTTGCTTCTTATGGAAGAACTGTTGCAGATGGACATCCTGAAGGATTTATAAAAATTATTACAACAAAACGAGGGAAAATCCTGGGAGTAACGATTGTTGGTGAAACTGCAAGTGAAATTATTCACGAGTGGATTCTTGCAATTCAGAAGGGTTTGACAATGTTTGATATTATGATGATGCAGCATTCATTTCCAACAATTGCAATGCTTAATAAAATGGTAGCAGAAGACTGGATGATGGGAAAACTTAAAAATCCATGGATTGGCAGAATTGCACGATTGTTCATTTAGGTGAAAATTATTAGTTGTAGGGATGATTCAAAAACCATCCCTACAATATAAAAAAATAATTTTTTACTGAATTAATCCTTCTTATTTATAATAGCATGATGAGCCATTAATCTGACTGAATGAATTTTAATAAAACCTCTGGAATCTTCCTGGTTAAATCCACCTTCAATATCCATACTGGAAAGATCCTGATTGTAAAGGGAGCTGCTGCTTTCTCTTCCAATAGCCATGACTGTACCTTTGTACAGTTTAAGATAAACAGTGCCGTCAATTACTTCCTGGCTGGTATTAATGGCAGACATCAAAAAATCCATTTCCGGGCTAAACCAGAAGCCGTTGTAAACAATTTCAGAAAATTTTGCACTTAGCATATCACGAAGGCGCATAACTTCTCTGTCCATTGCTATCCCTTCAATATCCATATGAGCTTCATGAAGTATTGTTCCTCCGGGAGTTTCGTATACACCTCTGGATTTAATACCCACAAAGCGGTTTTCCACCATATCCAGTCGACCTATTCCATTTGTGCTGCCAAGTTCGTTTAGCATATTAAACAATTCAAGTGGTTTTGTTTCACTTTTTCCGGTATCGGTATTTTCTACTTTAACAGGGATACCGTTTTTAAAGGTAATAGCAATTTTGGTTACTTTGTCTGGTGCACTTTCAGGAGATACTGTTTTACAATATACATCCTCTGTACACTCTGCTGCAGGATCTTCCAGAAATCCAGCTTCATGACTAATATGAAGAAGATTATCATCCTCGCTGTATGGCTTTTTTGGAGAGGAACTAATTGGAATACTATATTTTTCTGCATAACTAATAAGATCTGTTCTTCCTTTAAACTGATCAAGAAAAACACGATCTTTCCATGGAGAAATTATTTTTATCTGTGGATTAAGTGCATAACAAGAGAGCTCAAACCTCACCTGATCATTTCCCTTTCCTGTAGCTCCATGGGCAACATAGGCTGCATTTTCTATAGCCGCAATCTCTATTTGTCTTTTTGCTATAAGTGGTCTTGCAACAGCAGTTCCCAGCAGATATCGTCCTTCATACAGTGCATTTGCTTTAAATACAGGAAAGATATAATCTGTTACAAACTCTTCCTTAAGATCTTCTACATAAACTTTACTAGCCCCAATTTTTAAAGCCTTTTCTTTTGCTGCCTCGAAATCTTCTTCCTGTCCAACATCTGCAATATATGCAATAACCTCATATTCTTTTTCCATAAGCCAATGAAGTATAATTGAGGTATCTAAACCCCCGCTGTATGCCAGTATTACCTTTTTATTTTCCATTATTTCCTCTCTTTTTCAAATCTACAGTGAATTAGTATCAAAAATATGCATATAAGTAAAATTAACTTAATTTATAAGGATATAAATTAAGTTAATAATTCTGTTTGCCAAGGTAGTTCCCACAGCTGTTTGTTAATGTTTCAACAACTTGTTTATGAAGTCCGGAGTAATAGCTTTGTTTTTTGTAATGAAGGGTAATTTCTCTTTTATATAGTTTAAATCCCTCCACTTTTTTTAGATGAGGTCTTCCGGATAATATGTGCAGGGGCATAACTGATCTACCCAGACCGGCTTCTACACCTGCAATTATTCCATATGTTTCACCCATAAATCGTCTCTCATATTTTGGGATTATCCCATCCTGGGCATTAAAAAATTGTTCTGTAGCAGTATCTTCAAAGGAATTATCCAGATAGATATTTTCCGGACAAGTGTACTCCAGACTTTCTATTACAATATATTCTTCATAGCCCAGAAGGTGTTTTTCTATTAGAGGAGACTCCATTGGATAATCCAGAATAATAAAATCACATTCGGATCTATCCAGTAGAGTTGGCAGAGCAGGGGTTTCCTCATGTATAAAATCACATTGAATTTTTGGATTTTTCCTTAGAAGATAACTCATTGAGGGAATTACGACAGACCTAAGAATAGATGAAAAAGCACCAATTCTTATTATTCCTGCAAGTTCTCCACCTTCTTTGGAAGTAAGATTTAATAACAGTTCATCTTCCATTGAATCTTTTGTCTGACAATATCCAAGAAGTTTCTCACCAATTTCTGTAATCTTAATCTGGGAAGGGTCTCTTATAAATAAAGTTGCGCCCATAGTTAATTCCAGGTTTTTTATTCGCTGGGATAGTGCAGATTGGGTAATAAATAAAGACTCCGCAGCTCTGGAAAAATTAAGAGATTTTGCAGCAGCCAAAAATGCATCGAGTTGTAAGGATGATAGACTCATACAGTAAAAGTATACTTATTGAGAATTAAAATCAATAAAGTATTGAACCAATCAAAAAAAGGATTGGTTCAAATTAGTTTATTTATCAAAAATGAGAGAAAAACGACCAGTTAGATAAATCATATAAGGGAAAACATCAGAAGCAATTTCACTACCGGTGAAACCCATAGCTCCAATTCCAAGCCTGAAAGTATCTCCAAATTTATAAGCTATATGCATGTCAGGGATAAATAAATTTGCTGTATTCATATCATTTAACAATCCAAACATTAAAAATCCACCACCACCAATTCCTGCATTAATAACAATGGGAATAGGAGATAAAGTAAGTTCTGTATAGATGTGAGGCCATGCAATACTTTCGAGAATTAACGAGAAAACTCTTAATCCTCCACCTACTTTTAAAGGACCAAGGGATGTCTGGTAAGCAAATAGTGCTTCAGGAACAGGAAATGTACCGAACTCCAATACATCGATAGATTCGTCTGTTGTTCCGCCATCTAAATCAGATACAGAAATCCCAATTTGTACAGGTACATCAATTGCTAAATCAATTCTGAACTGTGCAAAAGCTCCGGGAATAACCATTAGAATTATAATTCCAATTAAAATCAGCTTTTTCATACAAAATCCTCCAAAACAGAATTTATTACTTCAATTATACCTCAAGTTAATGGAATTAACACTAAAAATTTTCAAATTCAAGCTAATTAAAACTATAAAGAGTATTTACTTTAATGACCTTCCCCTAAAATCATTTTAACTGCATGCTCCATCACTGGTGCTATTACTCTGGTACAAAGTCTTACTGCTTTAACTGATCCAGGGAAATTTACAATAATGGTATTACCCTTCATTCCCGAGTATCCCCTTGAGAGCATTGCGGAGTTTGTTTCTTTAAGAGACTCAGCCCGAAGTGTTTCGGATATACCAGGGAGCTCCCTGTCGCAGTATTTTTTAGTAATATTTGGAGTAACATCTCTGGGACCAATGCCTGTACCCCCGGTTGTCAGAATAAAATCATATCCTTTGAAGGATTTAAAAGCTTCCAGAATATCATTCTCTTCATCCGGAACAATCACTCGTTTGGTTTTACTGGAGGGAACCATTTCGTTTAGAATATTTTCAATTTCCGGACCTGACAGGTCTTCATATATACCCCTGGAAGCTCTGTCAGATATTGTAATAACAGCTACTTTCATTGCTAATTTCCCCCTGTTCAATTACTTTTGCAAATACACCTCTTCTGGGCATTACACAGTCCCCAACAGCTGCATAAATTGCACAGCCATGATGACATTCTTTTCCTATCTGTGTTATCTCAAGAACTGTACTATCTATATTTAGTCTGGTACCTATGGGAAGTTCATGGAGAACTATACCTTCGGTTGTTATATTTTCAGCAAAATCCCCATAATCAAGATCTATACCATTTCCTCTCATAGACTCAATATCTTCGTTTGCCAGAAGAGAAATTTGTCTGTGCCAGTTTCCTGCATGGGCATCACCAAGAATACCGTGATCTACTTTTAATTCTGCTATTTTAATAGGAATTTTTTGTTCCCCTTTTTTTTCTGATATATTTAAAGACAGAATCTTAAACAATTTTTTCATATTGTCTCCTTTACTTTTTCAAGAAGTTTGATATC
>DAOVSY010000246.1 GCA_030633365.1 Spirochaetaceae bacterium
CGGCCAGGAAGCCTTTTTTTCAGTATTGTATAACAATATTAAACATGATATTCACCTTCATCTTCCAAAGGTATTTAATGTTGAAAACTCTATTGCTGCACTACTTGCTGTTCTAAAAATAACTAATATGGATATTTCCATTTTTCTTCCCTTTATGGAAAAGTTAACACCAGCTGAAGGCAGAATGATCCCTGTAATTATGGGACAGGATTTTGAAGTTTTAGTTGACTATGCTCACTCCCCAGGTTCCTTTGAACTTCTTTTCCCGGCATTGAAGGATATGACGAAAGGTAGACTCATTTCTGTTTTTGGATCTGCCGGAGAAAGGGATATTGCAAAGAGAAGTGTTCAGGGGAGTATTGCAGATAAGTATTCAGATATAATAATACTTACAGATGAAGATCCCAGGGGAGATAATCCAATGGATATAATCAGGGATATTGCCTTGGGCTGTCCTGATAGAATTGAAGAAAAAGATTTATTTCTAATTGAAAATAGAAAGGAAGCCATTAGGTTTGCCTTTAAAACAGCCCAAAAAGATGACCTGGTTGTTTTACTTGGGAAAGGGCATGAAAGCTCAATTATCTATAAAGATGGACCTATCCCCTGGAAAGAGAAAGATGCAGCAGTCTCAATTCTCAAAGAAATGGGTTTTAATAAGTTAATGACCAGAGAAGGGCAAAAATGAAAACCATAGCAATACTGTACGGAGGAAAATCCGGGGAGCATGAAGTTTCATTAAGATCCGGTGGATCTGTATATTCACATTTAGACAGATCTCTGTATGAACCAATACTTATAGCTGTTGATCATGAAGGAAAATGGTATTTGCAGCAAAATCCTGGATTTGAAGAAGATAACAAAACTCTGACTGTTGAAAGAAAAGAAGTCTCTATTGTTTCTGTAATTCCCGGACTTGGTTTATACTGTAGAAATAAAAAACTGAAAATTGATATTGTTTTTCCTGTTCTTCATGGTACTTTTGGAGAGGATGGGACTTTGCAGGGTCTTCTTGAAATTACCGGGATTCCTTTTGCAGGAGCTGGTGTACTTGGAAGTGCTTTAGGTATGGACAAGGCAATGGCTAAACAGATATGGCTTCAATCCGGTCTTCCTGTTGTTCCTTTTATCACAGTCAGAGCAGGATCAGGATCTAATAATGAAGATACTTTTAAACAGGTAGTCGAAAAGTTTGGGTTTCCACTATTTGTTAAACCTGCAAATGCAGGATCATCTGTGGGTGTGTCAAAAGTAAATTCTTTGGACGAATTAAAAGCAGGAGTAAAAAACGGATTTAAATATGATACAAAATTACTTATTGAACCAGCTATAGAAGGAAGGGAAATTGAGTGTTCAGTAATTGGAAATATGGAACCAGTTAGCTTTCTCCCTGGAGAAGTAATATCTGATGATTATTACGATTATGACTCAAAATATATACATCCGGAAAGTGTAAACCTTTCAGTACCAGCTGTGCTGACAGATTATGAGATAAGTGAAATTAAAGAAACAGCAGAAAAAGCATTTTTAACATCCGAAGCAGAAGGTTTTGCAAGAGTTGATTTTTTTATTGAAAAAGGTACAGGCAAAGTTCTAATAAATGAAATAAATACACTGCCGGGGTTTACAGAAATAAGTATGTTTGCAAAATTATGTGATGCATCCGGTTTATCCTACAAAGATATGCTGACCAAAATTATACAATTAGCAGAAGAAAGATATAACAGAAGAAATAAACTAATCTACAAAAAGGAATAGTTAATCCCCGGTAGCTGAGTGTTTTTGCTCCGCAAAAAAGTATCGAAGCTACCAGTGTTCATGGGCAATAACCCTTGATTTTAGTTTACGTTTTGTTAGAATTGGATTTTCATCCGGATGTCCAATAAGCAGTAACATAACAACTCTCATTGAATATGGAACACTAAGTATATCTTTAATATCTGCTTCATTATAAGTAGTAACTACACATGCTCCAAGTTTTTCTGCCCGTGCCTGAATCATCATAAAAGAGATAGCCATAGCAATATCAATAGGATAGGAATCCTGACCATTAGGCATTTTATATTCAATATTTGTAGTACAGGCAGCTATAATTACAGGAGCTGAACCTACATGTTCCTGACCATAGGCAGCATCCATAATTTTATTTCGAACAGAGGTTTCTGTACATGCAATAAATCTCCAGGGTTGTCTGTTTTTTGCCGATGGAGCTCTGATACCGGCATCAAGAATTCTCTCTAAGGTGTCAGGTTTTATTTTTTCGTCTGTATATTTTTTTATTGTAACCCACTCTCTAATTTCTTCAATAACCTGCATACTACCTCTTTGTCTTGACGGTACATCAGTATTTCACGTATTGTAAAAATACATGAAAAAAAATTATCTACTGATTATTATTCTACTACAATTTTTACCTGTACTTATTTTTGCAAACAATCTCTCCGAGTCTTCATACTATCACATACTTAGAGATCTTAACACCTTTTCTTCTTTTTTCCCAAGATCAGAAAATTCTACAGGAGAAAAGGCAGCAGCAGATTTTATAGAAAATCGACTATTAGATAAAAATATTAAATATAAAAGGTATGAGCTTTCCCAATCTGATATTGTTAATTCAGGTTCAGTCACTATAGATACAATATTACCTGGTAAATCGCGGAATGAAATTTTCATGATTTTCCCTTTAAATAGTAGTTCCGCTGCCATTCAGGGGAGAGACGGTTCTGCTAATCTTGCGTCAGCTCTTTATTTGGTAGAAGAATTGGATAAAATAGAATTACCTCAAACAGTCCATATAGTTTTTTTAGGAGCTGAGTTTGGGGATAGTTCTGAATATCCTATTGGAACAGAAGATTATTTAGCTAATTATTACCCTGACTTGAATTCAGCATTTTTTTATTTTGATTTTAAGTTTACTCCGGATAATATTTTAGTTAATCATTCCGGAACAGGAACTGTTTCACCTTTGTGGCTTCTTGAAAAAAGTATAAATTCACTTAATAGTGCAAATTTAAACTATGAAATCAGACCAGGGATAAATCTTATAAATAGATTGCGACTTAATTATAACCCTTCTGTTATAGATAGTTATTTTGTTAATGAATATCCTGTTATTCATTTTGAAGGAAATTATTCAGGTTATTATACTCCTTCCAGACAGAAACAATTGTCATATCAGTCCTTTCTTTTTGACCTGGCAGTAAAAGGTGGAGGTCTTATTCCTTCTAATTTGCAATGGGATAGTCATTATCTATTTCTAAAATTATGGAAATATGAAATTTTTATTAGCGAAACAGATTATGTTATATTTCTTTTAGTGCTTATTTCCTTAATTATTGTATATCCATTTATTGCAAATAAAAGATTTAAGAAATATAGAAGAACTATAATTCGCCATTTCTGGAATATACCTGTAATTTTTTTTATTATGTTTCTACTACTTTGGATAGGCACTGTAATTATAAATATAATATTTCAAATTCAGTCTTTTCCTACTCTTTGGGAGGTTCTCCCTTTTCATTTTTTGGCCTTGAAACTTACTATTTCAATATTTATATTTCTTCTAACCTTACGATTATTTAAAGGAATACACTTTTCTCAAAGAGGGTCGTTTTACAGTGCTGCTGCAATGATCTATATAATTTTTGATCTTTTGATTTTAATTTCAGTAGATATTGCTTTTTCCTACTATCTTTTACCAGTACTAATATTTACTTTTGCATTTACCATATTTAAAAATCGTTGGATTAAATTTATCTTCCTGGCACTTTCTATATCCGTTCTTTTAGGTGGAGTAGTAAATATATTTCTTCTTGATGTTAAAAGAGTTATAAGTCTTATACTTCTATCACCTGTAACAGGTAACCTTATAATTACAGCAACACTTATTCCTATTGCGTTGATGATTTATAGACTTCAGTTTTTATTTCATCAGAAAAATAAGAGAAGAGCTAAAATTCTTACAATCAGCAGTGATATATTGCTGGGAATAATTAGCATTTTCCTGTTTATTTATCTGGCAGCATTTAATCCTTATGCAAAAGGAAGATTGCAACCTATAACAATTACAGAGAATATATCCATTGATACTGGTAGTAGAAATATTTCTTTTACCAGTACAGAACCATTGGGGGAATTTAGATATAGTAATTCATCGAAGAATAAGATTTTAAATACATCAGAAACATATTATACAATTCCTGAGAAAAACCTTGAAATTTATCCGGATATAATATTGACACAAAAAAGTTTTCTAAACAGAACTCAATATCTGCTTACAATTAATTCATCATTAAGTCCCAAAAGAGTTACTGTCATATTAGCAGGTACTGAAGATATTATTTTATTTGATTCCAATTATAATTTTTTAAGTTTAGATGATAGAACAACAGAATTTTTAGTTGAAGCAAATCCTGAATTACCTCTAAATTTATCATTAACTTTATCTGCTGAATATAGAGGAGAAATGACTATTCATATAGATTATTCGGAATATCCCCAGATGATTCGGATGGATACAAATCATTTTTCAATTATCCATGATATTATCTTTGAAAAAAAAATAAGTATTGGAAAATAAGATTGATGGGGCTTTTTGTGCTGTTGATAGTTTGAATGTAATCAATTAGGATGGCTGTTATGAAAAAGATTAATTTAATTGGCCTGCTGGCTATAGTTTTAGTTTTCACTTTTAGTATTCCTTTGTCTGCAAAGATTGTTAATACTACCCTTGGACGTGATTTTACAAAGATTTTCTCTGAATTATCTAATGATTACATTGATTTAAATGGGAATGGAGAACTTGACAGACTTGATGATATGGATGAAAAAATACCGGATTCCAGAGTAAAGGATGGAATTGTTCAGGTACAGGAAATACTGGACTTTGTTGGTATTAATTTCAGGTTTATATCTATGGATAAACTTAAATCCATTAAAACTTCTCTTACAAATGCATCCGGAGATATTCCAGAATTAATTTCACTAAACTATTCAAGTTTAATTGATACGATAATTACAGAAAAAG
>DAOVSY010000021.1 GCA_030633365.1 Spirochaetaceae bacterium
GATATCGAATCGTTGTTGGATAATATATCCAAATCTGTAATGATTTTTTCAGAGGCAATAAAAAACTATCTTAATGATGAAATGGAAATTTTTTTAAAAAGAATGAATGAAGTAAAACAACTTGAAACTTCTGTAGATGAACTCCGGAGACAGATCCGGTATAAATTATATACTAAGATGCTTATTCCTGAATCAAGGGGAGATATGTTGAGTCTTCTTGAGACAATTGATAATGTTATAGATACAACAGAAGAAGTTTTAGTTCAGTTTGATATACAAAAACCCAAATTTCCCAAAGCTCTTAATAAAGATGTACTGGAACTGGTTGAGAAATCATGTAAAGCTGCAGATTTTACTGTTATGGCCGCAAGGGGATATATAAAAAACAGTGAATTGATCAATGACTATATTAATAAAACTTACTTTTTTGAACACGAAGCAGATAGAGTGGAAAATAGAATTAAAAGACAGTTGTTTGATTCAAATGAGATTGTATCCGATCTTGCTGAAAAAATGCATATAAGTAAATTTGTGGAACTTATAGCCAAATTATCAGATGATGGTCAGGATGTATGTGAACGGTTATCAGTCGCAACTATTAAGCGAAGTATATAATCTGGAGTAAAAGATGTCTTTAATAATAATTTTTCTTTCAAGCGGATTATTTCTTGGGTGGTCTCTGGGTGCCAACGACGCAGCGAATATATTTGGTACTGCCGTTGGAACTAAAATGCTCCGGTTTACAACAGCAGCAATTGTTGGATCAATTTTTGTTATAATTGGAGCTGTAATAAGCGGAGCCGGTGCTTCTCATACTCTTGGTAAATTGGGTGCTGTAGATGCTATAGCCGGTTCTTTTACAGTAGCATTTGCAGCTGCATTTACTGTGTTCTGGATGACTAAAATGAAACTTCCTGTTTCCACATCCCAGGCTGTTGTAGGTTCCATTATAGGTTGGAATATGTTTGCAGGAAGAGCAACTGATGCTTCTGCATTAACCAAGATTGTAACTACCTGGGTTGTTTGTCCGGTACTTGCTGCAGTTTTCTCTTTTAGTTTGTTTTTTCTTGTAAAATATTTACTTAAATTTTCAAAAATTAGTATTATAAGGCAGGATTCATATACAAGGGTGGCCCTTCTTCTGGTTGGCGCATTTGGAGCATACAGCCTTGGTGCAAATAATATTGCAAATGTTATGGGTGTATTTATTCCTGTTTCACCCTT
Organism: Spirochaetaceae bacterium; assembly: GCA_030633365.1. The sequence continues at coordinate 1,225 of DAOVSY010000021.1, forward strand.
TCAGGATGTAACTATTGCCGGTGTGTTTTCTCTTTCCGGTGTTCAGCTTCTTTTTCTTCTTGGTGGAGTTGCAATAGCAGTTGGTATATTTACATATTCAAAAAGGGTCATGATGACTGTTGGAAATTCTATTTTCAAACTTTCTCCTGTTGGTGCATTTATAGTTGTTTTAGCCAGCTCTCTGGTTCTGTTTTTATTTGCTTCAGCAGAGCTTCAGGTATGGTTGTCCAGTCATAATCTGCCAGGTTGGCCATTGGTTCCTGTTTCAAGTTCCCAGGCTGTTGTTGGTGCTGTTCTTGGTATAGGCTTTGCTAAATCCAAAGGAAAGAATGTTGATTATAGAGTCATAGGCAGAATAGGAATGGGCTGGATTGCAACTCCAATTGCTTCCGGTGCTTTATCCTTTATTTTTCTGTTTATTATGCAGAATCTTTTCATGCAGCCGGTATTTAGCTAAGAAGGCCATAAGGCTGTAGGCTGCTAGGGTTGGTATTCGAAAGATAGACTTCCCTAATAGCCTAAAAGTCTTCAGCTTTCTTATAATAGTTTTGTATTTTAATGGATAGCATTGTATAATTCAGTATTATAAGAAGGAGTTAAAATGAAAGGTGATTATTTAAAACGTCAGTTTAAAGATGAAGCTGTCTCATTATATTCAATAGAAAGTAAAACTAGTTCTACTGCTTTAAACAGATATGTCGTATCTACCAGTGATACAAGAAATATGCTTAATTTCCCTGAAATTGTTAACTCTGATTTTACTAATCTTATGAAGAATGGAATAACAAATGCTTTAAAAGGGCTTAATAATATTGAACACCTTAGCAGTATAAGTTCAAAACAGATTAATGTGTATCATATCCTTAGAGGTGGCCTTAACTTTGAGGTAAGAAATGCACTCCATAAGGCCTTTGGATATAAATGGCATTCGAGTTCATACATATCAAGTCAGAGGCATGAAAAAGATGGAGAATTTTCTATTGCAGATGATTCATACCGGAAATTTCAGATACCCAATAATGCTACTGTTTACAGTGCTGATATAGTTGCTTCCGGTGCATCCCTGGATAACAGCCTCCTTTTTCTTGATAATTATTTAAGCACAGAGAAACTAAAAATAAAGAATTTTGTATTTGTGACTATTGGCTGCAGTAAAGCAGAAGATGTTCTGGAAAAATGGGATGCAAAATTTAAGAAAAATCATCCTGAGTATGACCGGACTATACTTATCTATCTTGAAGGGCGTTTTGCATTAGGTAGTAAAGATCTACCCCTCTTTAATGTTTTGCCAAATACCGATTTATTAAAAAATTATAAATTTGGTGCTCTTATTACTCCTGAATATGAATTCTCCCAGTTTGAAAAAATGATAATTCCCCTGGAAGCATGTTCCATTTATGATGGAGGGAAAAAGTCATTTGAGCCGGTACAGCATATAATTGATATTCTTGAGTTTTGGGAAAAACAGATAAAAACTGCAGAAGATAAAAGTTTATCTTTATGGGCCGAATATAATTCCAGGTTTCCCCTTGATATGTATCTTAATGAGAATTCAACTATACCTGTAGAAAGTTATCTTACTTTAAAAAAAGGTAAAGAAGAGTTCTGGCAGGGTGTAAATGATCATGAGTACAAACAGTTATTTGATAAGTTTAGGTGGTTGTGGTCCAATTCCAGAATTAAGAGAGCAAAAGAAGATGGAAGTTTAATTTCCACATGTCATAAAAAAATTAATTATTTAAAAAGTTTATTGGAAGCTATTTAATGAGTGAGCGAAGAAACGGTGCCAGAATACCTGCGAAGGATCTTCCCGAATTATTAAAAAAATTTAAAGTTGATCTGGGTACTGGAGAATTACTTATTTGCACTACTGTTGATGCTGGCAGAAAAGGTATTAGTCTTACTGTTCCAATTCATATTTATAAAGTTAAAAATTATGATATTATCCTTTATTCTATGGATGATAGTTTTAAAATTGAAGATGAGATTGTTTATATAAAAGGGATATCTCCGGAAGAATCAAGAATTAGTATAATGTTTTCCTCATCTTCCGGATTAGATAAATATTATGAACTATTGGAATAAGTATCTCACCATTTGTAATTTAATATTGGTGGATAAGCTTTTCTAACTGCTGCAGCAAGAGGTACTCCAACAGCAATCCCGGCAACATTTTGTAATATATTTCCAGGTATTTCTGCAAGAGCCGGTACAAAGCCGTACATAAGCCCTGCAGTAATATAATAGATTCCTGCCATTACAATTGTAGCAGCTATAAATGATAATATAAGCCCTGTTATATTGATTTTTTTTCTTAATATTAATCCTATTAACAAACCCTGAAGACCATGGGCAAAAAATGTAATTGGTGCCCATTGAGCATATCCAGCAAATAAATCTGCAAGTGCAGTTCCCAGGCCTCCGGCTAGAAATGATGTAACTGAACCAAAAGTAATAGCTGTAAAAAAAATAGCCACATCACCAAAGTTTATATATCCTCTTGTAGGAGCGATTGGAATACGAATTATATATGTAAAAACAGTGGTGACAGCAATTAGAATAGCCAATGATGCAATTTTAAATGCTGTTAGATTATTAACGGAAGAATTATTTTCGTTGTCTGACACAAAACACTCCTTGGGTTGCATAGCCGAGCAGGGACGGAGTCCCGACCAGGCTTGCTCTAGATAAATAAGGTAACTAATATTAACAGCAGTAAGATAACACCAGTAATAGTAATTTGCAATATCATTTTATTGGATTTAATTATATTAAACTGAGTTCTTTTTATTGTACTGCCTATTCCTCTAAGTTCCAAAGCCATAGATAAAGTTGGAATAGATTTTATTGAATGAATTAGAACAGATACCAGGGTAGGAAAAACGTTATTTAGTTTTTTCCAGAAATACTTTTTTCTATTATTACTGGTTCTAAGCCTGTGTGCATCCTTTATATTGTTATAAATAATAATCATTGATGGTATATATCTAAGAGCAATTGTAATTACAAGGGCTGCTTTATAGGGTAGTCTAAACCATTCCAAAGCCAGAATAAAATTAGTAATACTGGTAGTAGAGAAAAATATGTAAAAAGAAATAGTAATACCGGTAAATCTTAAAATAAGTTTAAGAGTATGAAACAGGCCTTCTGATGTAAGAATAATTATATTCTTAATTATCAGAATTGTTTCTCCACCCTTAAAAAATGGAGGTGTAAGAATAATTACGAATAGAAGAATTGGAAATATCATTTTTAAAGGCTGGAGAGCCTTCAGAAATCCAAGACTGTTCATAGCAATTAATAAGAGACCTGTAAAAAATATAAACATTGCTGTAATTGATAGAGGTAAAAAAAATAAAATTACAACGCTTAAAAGAATAATAGTTTTTAAACGGGGATCGGCTCTATGAATAATTGAATTCCCAGGGATAAAAGTACTTGTAATCATAAATTTGAACTCTCAGCCAAAAAGTAATTATCAAGAGAATTATGCAGATCTGTTTCAATGACTTTGGCTATCTTCCCTGAATCGATCAGGTAAACACGATTGCTGTAACGAGCACATAAATTAAGGTTATGAGATATTATAAGAATACTTTTATTATTTTTATATAGTAAATTTATAAGCATATCAAAATCTTTTAGAGATAATCCTGCATCTGCCTCATCTAGAATATAAATATCTCTGTCCATAAGATAGTATACAGCTGCCTGCAATCTTTTTCTTGCACCATAACTCATTAAACTTGGAGGTACATTCCTGTTGGGAAGCTTAAACTTTAATATTGTATCTTCAATTTCCAGATTAGTTAATTTTAGCCCAAAGGATAATTCTTCTTCTACAGTTGGTAGAAAAATCTGATAATCAGGATTTTGAAAAAGGTATGCACAGGACAAATTATTTTTCTCATTTACAGATAGTAATCCGCTTTCTTTTTCTTTTAAACCTGCAATTAGTTTTCCCAGTGTAGATTTCCCTGAACCGTTTTTTCCAGCTAAAGAAACTATTTCACCTCTTCCTATATAAAAATTATCAATATGCAGGTTAAACGTATTATTATCAGGATACTTGTATTTAAGATTTTCTATAACAACCGTGGATTCTGTATTTAAACCTTGTTCAGGTTTTAATAGTTTATGTTTATTGTCTATAATTAAACCCTCTTCGATCATTAAACTATTTAATTCTGTATTATTCATTTTTTCTGCTGCATGTAGATTTCCATCTTTAAGAATAAAAGTTTTACATGAAATACCTTTAAAAATGTCCAGCATTTTTGATGAAAAAAGAATAACAGTTCTTTTGTCAGTAATAAGTTTTTGTATAATTTTTAATGCGGATCCAGGATCAAGTTCATCAATAATTTCATCAAGAAGCCAAATTTGTGGATTTGCTGCATATAGGCATGCTAAAAGAAGTTTCTTTTTCTCTCCACCTGACAGTGTTGCCGGGTTTCTATCCCTAAGATGATCAATTTTTAGAACTTCCAGTGACTGGTTTACCCGACGAGTCATCTCCTCTCTTTCAAGACCAAGAGATTCAAGGGCAAAGGCTATTTCTGTATTGCAGGAAGTTGTGAAAATTTGTTCATCCGGATCCTGAAAGACTGCTCCAATTTTTTCTATAAGTTCATAAGGTTTGAAATTGGAAACAGGAACTTCCTTGTATTCTAATTTTCCACTTAGAGTCCCGTTAGTATATCTTGGAATAAGAGATAGAATAATTTTTAAAAGTGTGGTTTTCCCTGTTTCAGGTTTACCCAGGATAACAACAAAGTCACCGGTATTAACAGTAAGATCAATACTATTTAACAATTGTGGAAAATCAAGTCCAGGGTAGGATGGGTATTGGTATTTAAGGTTTTCTATTTTAAGAATTTCCTGCATATTTTCCTGCGTTCCATACCCTGACGGTTGTTTTACCGTTGGGACGTATTTCAATACGTCCTTACGGTTTTTTTTATCAGGGAAAACCCTGTATAGGGAACCAGTTTTTCCGGTATCTTTATACTTCCGTCTTCCTGCTGAAAATTTTCCATTATAGAAATTATTGCCCTGGAAACTGCTACTGCTGTTCCGTTAAGCATATGAAGATATTTTGTTTTTCCATCTTCTTTGTATCGTACACCAAGACGTCTTGCCTGATAATCTGTACAGTTGGAAGCACTTGTTACTTCTCCCCATTCACCAGTTTCACCTCTTCCCGGCATCCATGCTTCAAGGTCATACTTTCGGTATGCAGGTGCTCCCAGGTCGCCTGTACAGGTATCAACTACACGATATGGAATTTCAAGGCCCTGAAATATTTCTTCTTCAATACCTAATATTTCCTGATGATATTTTTCTGAATCTTCAGGCCGGCAGTAGACAAACATCTCTACTTTTGTAAACTGATGAACTCTGTATAGACCTTTTGAGTACTGTCCTGCAGCACCGGCCTCCCTTCTAAAACAATGGGAGTGTCCTGCCATTTTAATCGGAAGGGTTTCAGGATCAATAATGCTGTCTGCGTGAATACCACCAAGAGTAATTTCGGCAGTACCTATTAGACATGTTCCTGTTCCCTGCAGTGTATAGATATTACTTTCCTCTCCCCTTGGATTAAAACCAATTCCTTCAAGGACTTCTTCTCTGGCAATATCAGGAGTAATTATTGGTGTAAACCCTTTTGCTCTGACAATGTCCAATGCATATCGAACCAGAGCCAGTTCAAGATAAACTGCCTCATTTTTTAAGTAATAAAATTTAGAACCGGAAACTCTGGTTGCAGTATCAAAGTCAATAAGATCAAGATCGTCTCCCAATTCTACATGGTCTTTTGGTGTAAAAGAAAATTCAGTAGGTGAAAGGTAGCGTTTAATTTCTGTATTATCTTTATCCTCTTTTCCTATTGGTGCATCCGGGTGAGCCATATTGGGAATTCTTCCGGATTCTCTAAAAAGTTCTGTTTCTACACTGCCAAGCTTTTCCTGAGATGAAGCAATTTCATTCTTAAGAGCTTTTCCCTCTTCTATAAGAGTGGCCCTGGTCTCTGTATCCATTTTCCCTTTCATCTTTTTGGCATTTTCATTTCTTTTCTGCCTAAGATCCTCAGTTTTCTGAATAAGCTCACTGCGTTCATCGTAGAGTTTTAGGATATTATCAACATCTACTTCCATATGCCTGTTAAGAATATTTTCTATAACAGCATCTCTGTTCTCTTTAACAAATTTAAAATCTAACATGATGAGGATAATACTTCAGGATTGTGGATTTTTACAAGGTATAAATATGTTTTTTTGTTATTGTTTACCCTTTCATAATTCTATAATTCTTCTTTTCCAAAAAGTTACCTAACAAAATTGAACTTATAACAACAAGGGGCACGGATACAAGTAATCTGATCAGTGTAAATTTTATTCCAAGAAAGGAAGCTTCAAATAGTGTCATTGGTATCCGGATTACAGCAGCAGCACTGATAAATGTAAAAATAACACTCATTTTTGCTCCCTTTTGAAACAGAGAATAAGCAATTGGAAAAGCTGCAATTAAACCACCTGCTATTGGACCTGCCAGGAGTATTGCCCACAAATAACTTAAAAAATTGGAGTCTTTACCCAGATGTTTTTCTATAAACTCTTTTTTTACCCAGACATCAAAAAGACCTATTAAAATAAAAATAAAAGGAAGCAGCTTAATCATTTCCAGGGCAAAGGAAATAAAATTTTGTCCAATCTGTTTTCCGGGATTATATCCAAAAATAAATGAGAGAGTTACAAAGATAAAATAGAGTATAACTGCTCCTGCTTTTATTAGTTTGCTTTTCATATTAATTCTCCAAAAAATATACCTGTCATTAGAGCTACAATAATGGCAATAAAGAAACTAAGAAGATTTCTTGCAATAGTTACTTTTGTTCCAAAATATGCTTTTTCAATTGGAAAGGTAAGAATCCCTACCATCATTAAGGTGGTTGTAAATGCTGATAGGACCATATATGTTACTCCCTCATTTAAAAGAACTGCCCCCAGAGGGTAGGCTATCGGCCCTGGCAGAAGAGTTATTGACCCTATAAAAGATGCCAATAAAATAGAGATAAATTTATTATCATTTCCCAGAGATTTTGAAATTACTTCTTCCGGAACCAGATAAAGAACAAAAGAAATAACAATAATAAGACCTAAAAATGCAGGTGATATTTTTGCCAGTTTTTTATAGGCCATTTTAATTGCTTTTATAGTTTTACCCTTGTTTATTAAAAGGGAGATTGTGACTGCCAGAGCTGTTGTTCCATATAGAAAATACATTTTTTCTCCCTAAATTGTGTTTTGGCTCCAAAGATTACTCTATTTATCATATAAAATCCAGTAATTAGTTATAACATCTTACTCTTAAACCATTCACTGGAACTTAATCTATTTATCTATAAATAGAATTATGGTAACATTTATATATGAAAATCCAATATAAAGGAAATCAATATGAAAAAAATTAGTAAGGGTTTTAACAAAAACAAACTTTTTTCTGCTATTATTCTTGGGACATTTTTTGTCACTTCATGTGCTACAAGTGGTGTTCTTGGTTTTGGAGACCCTCTGACAACATCCAGTTATGTAGACAATGCAGATGAACAGTCCGGAGAGAGAATCTCCAGTAATGAGGAACAGTTAAAACAAATTAATCAGAATCTTTTAGAACTCCAGACTGATGTAGACTCTTTTAAAAATATTCAATCTGATCTGGATGAAATGCCTAAAGAGATGCTTCGTCAGTTGGTAGAGGCCTTACAGTCTTATCTTGATATGCTGGAAAATGAATAATTAGTTTAATTTTTAACCTTTTCAGAGTAAAATCTGATTTAAATACTAATTTATATTATATTAAGTACTACATAATGTTTATTAAGTAGGAGATAATATCTGTGCAGGCAAAATATCTGATAATTGGCGTAAATGCTGCAGGTTTTTATGCTATAGAAGCCCTTAGACAACACGATTCTAATAGCAGTATAATTGCCATTAATGGCGAACCCCATGGACCCTATAAAAGAACCAAGATAAACAAAAAATTCTGGCCACCAAATTTGAATATAGATAAATATCAACTTGCAGAACCTTCATGGTATAAGGAAAATAATATTACTCTGCTGAATAATACCAATGTGGCATCTATAAATGCATCTTCTAAAACTGCAGTTTTAAGTACAGGACAAATTATAGAGTGGGATCATCTTTTATTAAGTACAGGAGCAGATTCTTATTGCCCTGATTCAGTTGTTTTTATGCAAGCTGTATCGATTAGAACTTATTCAGATGCTTTAAGAGTTAAAGAACTTATAAAATCAGAAGAAACCTGTCTTGTCTATGGACTTGGTATTGAAGGTATTGAGACAGCTGCTCAGATAAGTGAAGCAGGTCTTAAAGTTACAATTGCTGGAAGAGGTAATGTAATACTAAAACGTTATTTCTCTTCACCCATTGCTGCAATGATAGAGAAGTTATTTGCTATTAAAAATATACCAATTCTTTACAATACAGCTATAGAAAGTCTTCTGTTTTATGGTTCAGACAATCAGGTTTGTATAAATGAAGTAAAAGGTTCCTTCGATTTTTTACTTTACAGCATGGGAATAAAACCAAAAGTTGATTTAGCAAAGACATGTAATATTATTTATGACAAAGGGATTATTGTTAACTCAAAAATGGAAACATCAATTCCTTTTGTATACTCTGCAGGGGACTGTACTCAAATAGAAACTGGAACTATAACTGATCACTGGCATGCAGCACAGGATCAGGGCAGAACTGCAGCTGCCAATATGGCAGGGTTAGATGCAGAGTGGCCTTCAAAAAAGTACAGGGTCAAAGTGGAAATATTTGGGGAATATTTTTTTTCCATGCGACCTTTTCTCGAAATAGCTACTGGAGATTGTGATATTGAAGAATCTCCCCTGTCTTACGGAGCTTACAGGTTATTTTATTACAAAAATGATATTCTTAAGGGAATAGAAATGACTGGCGATAAACCCAGAGCTAAGTTGTATGAGGCTGCTGTAAATGAGGAATGGGACAGAGCTAAGGTTGAGGAGCTTTTAGGGTTTAATCCACCTGGTTAATACAACCCACAGTTCTTCAGGGTTAAAAGGCTTTGTAACATAATCAACCATACCTATCTCCAGTACTTTTTCTTTTACACCAGTCATGGCATCGGCTGTCATTGCAATTATTGGAAGATTATTCAATTCAGTTTTCTGTCGTATTAGAGCAGTTGCCTTATATCCATCCATAACTGGCATTTGTAAATCCATTAATACTACATTGTATCCGGCTGATTTTTTCCAATCACGTCTAAATCCTTCTTTCTTTACTTTTTCTACTGCAAGTGCACCATTTTCTACAACATCTACAGCAAAACCTTCTGATTTAAGAATTTCAGCAGCAACAAGTTGATTAATTTTGTTGTCATCTACCAGGAGAATCCTTGCTCCCTTTATTTCTTCAAATCCAACGGGCTTTAGATTCTTATCTTTTATTTTCAGTTCTGAGTTTTTAATATTATTTGACAATTTAAAAATAGCTGTAAAATAAAAAGTGCTGCCCTTTCCGTATTTACTAAAAACACCTATTCCCCCACCCATTAGTTCAGAGAGATGTTTACTAATATTCAATCCCAGGCCTGTCCCGCCATATTCTCTTGTTGTTGATGTATCTGCCTGACTGAATGATTGAAAGAGTTTTCCCTGTTGTTCTTTTGTAAGACCTATCCCAGTGTCACTTATTTCAAATTTCAATGTAGTATTTGTTTTATTTATTTTTACTGGTTTTATATGGACTACAATTTTTCCTTTTTCAGTAAATTTTACAGCATTACTTGTCAGGTTTAAAAGTATCTGCCCCAGTCGTAAAGGATCCCCTACAAGGTTATGAGGAATATCAGAATCAAGGTTAATAATAAGTTCAAGTCCTTTCTTATTAATATCATCGCTCATTAAACTGGTAAGATTATTAATAACATCATTTAGAGAAAAATCTACAGACTCAAAAATCATTTTACCTGCTTCAATTTTGGAGAAATCCAAAATATCATTAATTATCCTCAACAAATTCTCTGCAGAGTCTCTGGTTTTGTCTGAATACTCTTTTTGTTCAGGGCTAAGTTCTGTTTTGTCCATAAGTCTACCAAGGCCAATAATAGCATTCATGGGTGTTCGAATTTCATGACTCATATTTGCCAGGAAATCACTTTTGGCTTTTGTTGCGGATTCGGCCTTTTCTTTTGCTTTTGCAAAGTCCTTATTAAGTTGTTTAATATCTGTATTATCCCTGGCAATAATAACTACTTCCGGTTTTCCGCTTATAGATTGACTAAGTGGGGTAAATCTTTCATCAAATGAACGGAGTCCCAATGTTGTCTCAATTTCAAGATCTAAACGCTGAGTAGTGCCTGTTTCTATAGCCTTTCTTATAGCATCAAGCCCCTCCTTTGCCGCAGCTTGAGGAAGAACCTCCTTTAGGTTTTTTCCAATCTGACTATGAGCATCCTTATATTCCTTAAGGACTCCTGAGGATTGAATAGTCTCCTCTCTTTGTATAACGTCTATGTAAGTTCCTTCGTCATCTAATATAAAGAGAGAATCGGGAAGGGAAGAAATTATTGCATTTAATTTTATTTCAGTTTGCTTTTTATCATTGATTTCTTTTGAAAGCTCTTTAGTACGTTCTGTTACTAATTTTTTAAGGTTTGACTTTGTATTTGTAAGAACCCTGTTTGTTCGGTCACCAATAATAATTACAAATATAATTGAACCGCCAGATAATATTATTGTTAAACCCAGCAGGATGAATACTGTTATCTGAACTGAATAAAAACTGGAAAGTGCTTCCTCTTCATCAATTTCAGCAATTACGCCCAGACCTAAATTATAATCCCAGAACCCCGCTCCAAATACATAAACACCACGATAATCTCTGTATTTTTCTTCAGCTATTACAATATTGGAATGATTATGTATTCCTCCCATTATATTATTATCACCTTTTTGCTTGAGTAATAATTCTGCTATATGTGTTAGAGGCTGCTCCTCCATACTTAGTAACGGGGTTTTCCCCTTAACCATATTTACACCTGGGTCTCGTATATCTATGTTCATAGCAGAAGGCTGATTATTTCCAATCAGACCTATTGTACGTAGATCATTATTAAAGCGGCTTTCTGATAACAGCATACCTTTGCTGTTAATTGCATAAATATCACTGGAATTCCTTATTGTTGAGAACTGCAGAGCCTGGGAAAATTCATCTGAAGGATCTATTCTTAATGTCATTACTGCAGTAATTCTGCCGTCTTCCTGTGTCACCGGTCCAAGGAAAAACATAGTATCCGGATTATTTTCTTTATCAGCTCCTGTCACTTCCTTCAGGGAAACATCAGATTCCATGTGTGGCACAAATATTACTTCACCCAGAAAGGCACGTTTTATAAGATCCTGATATTGCTCTGCTATAAGGTTGGAAGTTCCCATATTTGTGTCACGACTGGATCCTATACTAATATATTTCTTATTTATTATAAAAAAACCTATATTGGGAAATGATTTTTCTTTGTTTTTAAAAAACTTACGTATATCCGTAAGCTCTGAAGAGTTTATAAGACTTTCACTCTCAGGTTCAATAAGTAGTAAATGATTGGTAAGTGATACTAATTCCGGGTCCTGTCCAAGATATTCCAAATACTCTTTTTTTTGATCTATCCAGATTTTTAGTCTGTTTTCTGTATTTTCCAGAACTATATTAAGGTTAATGTTTGTGTCTCTTATAATTTCCTGCTTGTTACGTTCCAGGAGGGCAAGACTTATTATAGTAACAGTAATAATAATAATACCCAGACCCAAAAAAATAAATTGTCTTATTTTTTTAGTTTTGAAATTAATAATTACATTCTTTTTTTCTGTAATTTTAATGACAATAAAAAATCCAAAACTTAATAGAACAAAAACAGTAATAGAAATAATAATTAATTGCCTGTTATCCAGGTCATTTGTCCCATTTTCTATATCTTCTTCTGGTGCTGTTTTAATATTTTCACTTGCTGCTGACCATTTCCTCTGTATAGCTAAATGTTGTTCTTTTGAAATATTTTGTAGCCCCTTATTAATTATGGATATTAGAGCTTTCCAGTCTTTACGAGCAGCTATAGAAAGACTCTGAAGGCCGAAAGGGGTAGAGGCTGTAACTTTAATATTGTTAATACCCATGTAAGAAATAAGGTAAGAGCTTAGAAGAAGGTTTCCAACATACCCGTTCACCTCTCCTGTAGAGAGGGCAAGAAGACAACCTTCTGTATCTGCTTTTATTTCCAATTCTATACCAAGGTCCAATTCTTCCAACCATGTTTCTGTAACATAGCCACGTTCTACGGCTATTGTTTTACCTTGCATATCGTCAAGATTACTAATATTCTGCGTATTCTTATTTGTATATAATATCCAGGGAGAATTAATATAACTGTCACTCATGGCAAAATTCTTCAGGCGTTCAGTAGATTTGCTAAATCCGGGATGCATATCAAATCTAATATTATCTCCGGCAATATCATTGAAGCTTTCAGTCCAGGGGGCAAAATCCGGTATTAATTGAAAATTTATTCCAAATTGTTGTGCAAGGATAGTTATATAATCTACAGCCATTCCATGAGGCTCAGGCTTATTAAAAATGAAAGGAGGATGATTACCCGCACTTACACGAACTGTATAATTTTTATCAAGCCAGGCCTGCTCTTCTTCTGTCATAATTATTGATTGAGGTTCTGTTAAAGAGTTTTCCTGGGATATAAGCACCTGACTTGTAAAAAAAAGAATAATGATAATAATAAGTATTCTAAAGGCTAAGCCTTTGACAGGATTTTTTGATCTCATAAATAAGATTATAGATAAATTGTATTTGTTTTCATAGGAAATTAAAATTAAATAATAAATTCCTTTATATTCGAAATAATATCTGTATAATTATCACTAAGTAGGAGAATAGCTCCAATGAATGATGAGAATAAAAAAATATTACTTCTGGTTGAAGATGAAGTTTTAATTGCTATGGCAAAGCAGCAGGAACTTGAAAACTATGGGTATAATGTTATAACTGTAAATTCAGGAGAAAAAGCTGTTTTACTATCTAAAGAAAATAAGCATATAGATCTTATTCTAATGGATATTGATTTAGGCCGGGGAATAGATGGAACAGAAGCTGCTGAATTAATATTGAAGGAGAGGCAAATACCTGTTGTATTTGTTTCCAGTCATACTGAACCGGAAGTTGTGGAGAAAACTGAAAAAATTACTTCCTATGGTTATGTTGTTAAAAATTCCAACATTACAGTACTGGATGCTTCAATCAAAATGGCGTTTAAGCTGTACAAGGCTCACACCGAATTAAATGATAGTAATGAGAAATTTTCCAAAGCTTTTGATAATCATCCTACAGCAATGACCATTTTTAACACAAAAACTGGTAAAAGGATTGATATAAATAAAAGTTATACAGATCTGTTAAAAATTGATAAGCAAATATTTTTAAATGGTAACGCATTTACTGATAATATGTGGTGGGTTGATCCTGATGAACCAGGAAAAGGAATTAAATTATTAAAAGAAAAAAAAGAGATAAGTAATTATCCAATGAATCTTATTGATAGAAAAGGTGTCATTAAAAATCTTATTGCAAATGCATCTTTACTGGATAATGATACAAATTCCAATCTTGCGATAGTATCTTTTGTAGATGTAACTGAAATTAAAAAATTTCAGGAACATTTAATTACTGCAGAAGCCAAATATGAAAAACTTTTTAAACTTGGTTTTGAAGGATTAATTTTTCATAAAGATGGTGTAGCACTTGAAGTTAACAATGTCTTCCTGGAAATTACAGGGTATAAAAAAGAGGAAATAATTGGCCAAAATTTAATTTCGTATGTGATACTTCCTCAATATCATTCTTTAGTAGCTGAAAAAATAAAAGAAAAGTATACAAAACCATATGAAATTGAAGCAATTAAAAAGAATGGTGAAATAATCCGGGTTGAGCTTGAATCCAGGGATATTGAGGGAGAGGATACAAGGATAACGGCTTTTAGGGAATTAAAAAATTAATAAAGTTTGAGATTAATAATACTCAATTGGAAAAAAATCAATAATTTATTGTATTTGAAATATAAGTATTCTTAAACTGTAATCTCCGGAAAAGGATTCTCCCACTGCCAGCCTGTTTTACCTGTTTCTCTGAATCTCTCCAGTCTTCTAATTGTAAGTTCTGCAAAAACAGGATCTCTGTCAAAGGTTATGCATCTTCGATCAAGTTTTTCAGCAGCTATTAAAGTTGTTCCGGAGTGGGCAAAAAAGTCGGCAACCATGTCTCCTGGTTTTGAACTTGTCTGTATAATTCTCTCTATAGACTTTAGTGGTTTTTGGGCATAGGCCCCTGGGATATTTTCTTCCATTCGGTAAAAAACCTGTTGTATATCCAGCCATATATTCCCTGGTCTTATTGTATCAGATTTTCCTCTCTCCAGATTATCTGTAATTTTTCCATTTATTGTTTTGTAGTACCCTTTTAACACCTTTGGAATATCAGTATAAGCTACCTTAAAATAAGGATCTCCTTTAGTGTAATATAGAAGCTCCTGGCGAACAGCCATCCAGTTTTTCTGTGTACCGTATCCTCTTTGATTTCTAAGACTTATAAAACTTCGGGATGTGAGTTCTTTATATTTTCTCATAAGGATCATAAATTCCGGTAAAGGTTGAAATCCTCTTTTTTGATCTGCACCAAGCCATACGTAAAGGTGACTGTTCTCTGACATTATATCCAGGGAATTTCCGATCCAGTTTTCTGAAAACTCTATGTAATTTTCTATATCTATTCTGGATAACTGGTTTGTATTTTTATTTCCTAC
>DAOVSY010000396.1 GCA_030633365.1 Spirochaetaceae bacterium
CGTACTCTATCGTCGAACAAGAGAAGAAGCTCCTGCAAACAGGCTTGAACTGGAATACGCAGAATCTCTTGGTATTCATTTTGCATTTACATTTTCCCCTGCTGTATTTGAAGGTGAAAATGGTAAATTAAAAACTGTAAAAGCAAATGGAACAAGAAATAAATCTGCCATTAAACTGGAAGCAGATAAAGTTATTTTTGCTATTGGTCAGCAACCTGAAGATTTTTCCGGAGTTATTGAAAGTATTGGTCTTGATAAAGGTAAATTTGTTACTAGTCTTGAAAACGGAAAAACCAGTATCCCTGATATTTTTGTAGCAGGAGATATTGATGCTGATGCTAAAAAAACAGTTGTTCACTCAGTACAGGGCGGAAAGATTGCAGCACAAAGTATTGAAGAATATCTAATAAAGGGAGGAAAATAATGGCTAAACATGCAGATCTTTCAATCGATTTTCTGGGTTTTAAATGTGAAAACCCTTTTTTCCTGTCCTCATCACCTGTAAGTGGAACATATGAAATGTGCGCAAAGTTTCTGGAGGCTGGGGGTGGCGGTGTATTCTATAAAACATTAACAACAACAATTCCTGAAGAATGTTCACCCAGATTTGATGCACCCAGAAAAGAAGCAACAGCCTTTATCGGGTTTAAAAACATGGAGCAGACTTCTGACAAACCGTATCAGGATAACCTTGATGCAATGAGAAAACTTAAAGAGAATTACCCCAATAAGCTTATCATTGGTTCTATTATGGGAATGGACGAAGATAATTGGGAAGAAATGGCCAGAGACTACACAGCACTTGGCATTGATATGCTGGAACTCAATTTTTCCTGTCCACAAATGACCTACGAAGGAATGGGCTCCGACGTAGGAGCAAGCGTTGAACTTATAGATAAATATGTAAAAGCAGCAAGAAGAGGTTCTCATCTTCCATTAATTGCAAAGATGACACCAAATATTGAAAAAATGGAGATTCCTGCCAGAGCAGCCATAAATGCAGGGGCCCAGGCAATATCCACCATAAATACAATCAAGGCTATTACCGGTATGGATTTTGATCACTTTACCGCCCTTCCGGTTGTAAATGGAAAATCTTCTATTTCCGGTTTTTCAGGTAAGGCATCAAAACCTATTGCCCTTAGATTTATTACAAACCTTGCCCAGGATTCTGAACTGCAGGGAATACCTTTAAGTGGAATAGGTGGTATTGAAACCTGGGAAGATGCAGCAGAATTCCTTATGCTTGGAGCAAGCAATGTACAATTTACAACTTCTGTAATGCAGTATGGTTATAGAATTGTAGAAGACATGATCAGTGGTCTCTCAATTTATCTTGCCGAAAAGGGTTTTGATAAGCTGGAAGATTTTGTAGGAATTGCCCTAAAAAATATAATACCTGCAGATGATATAGACAGAGACTTTAAAATCCAGCCAAAGATTGACTATGACAAATGTGTCAGTTGCGGCCGATGTTATATATCCTGCTTCGATGCAGCTCATCAGGCAATTGAATGGAATAATGAAGAACGAAAACCAACCATACTTGATGATAAGTGTGTTGGTTGTCAGTTATGTCTCCTTGTATGTCCGGTTTACGACTGTATTACTCCTGGAAAAATAACCTTTAAGGAAGAAGACCAGTTTGGTAAGGGAAGTAAAACCGACTGGAAGGAAGATGCAGTAAATAAACATGAAATTGCTGTGGGAAAATACAACAGACCGTAATTTTTATATACACATCGTAGGGGCAAAAAATCTTTTGCTCCTACGATTATTGAAAATGAACCTTATATTTTTCGTAGTTCCTTTTAATTACTTCATCAACAGAATCTAATATATCTGAAATACCATCACTTGCAAGAGAATAAATTACAGTAGTTCCATTTTTCTTATCTTCAATTAACCCTGCACTTTTTAATACACCCAGATGTCGTGATGTTATTGAACTGGACTCCCCAAGTTCTTTTGAAAGATCGGAAACATTGTGAGGTCCATCCTTAAGATGCTCTATTACACAAACCCGTGTTAGATTTGCCAAAGCTTTTAAAATATCTGCACGAAGTTCATTTTTTGCCCGATCATTATTTGCCATAATAGTTCCTTTTATTAGATTAGCAAAGTTGCTAAAAACTAAGTCTTATTATGTATAACATCTTTAATATTGTCTACTAATCCATCCAGTTCATTTTTTGTGTTGTAGAAACCAACTGAGACTCTAATAGGAGCCGGAAGATGTTGGCTGGGAACCGGACGTATCATATAATTTCTTTCATTCATAATTGTACAAAATTCTGAAGGCTTTCTATTTTCAACAAGAAAATGTATAAATCCTCCCTCTTTACCCTTAGGTGTAATAATTTCTATTTCCGGTATCAGCTCCAGGTTCTTACGAAGATAAGATACAAGAGTTTTAATTCGATCCAGCATCCACTCTTTTCCTACATCTTTGGTAAGAAAAATAAGTGCTTCCTTAAACCCAAGAAGTATAGGTCTGTTTATAGAGGTAGCTGTTTGAAATCTGGCAGCATAGGGTGCAGGAATAATATAGGGTGATTCAATATCCAGATCATGTCTGTCTCTTATAGAAGAAGGACTAATAAAAGTAGGATCTATTTCAGAGACCCTGTGTCTGGCAACATATAGCGCGGAAATACCTTCTGGTCCAAGAAGCCATTTACGTCCTGCCAGTGAATAAAAATCTATATCAAAATCATGTACATCCAAGGGAACAGCTCCAGCGCCCTGGGCTCCATCTACTAAAATATACATATTATTATCATGGCAAATTTTTGCAAGTTCCTTTAAGGGGAAAGTAAGTCCAGTAGAAAAAGAGACATGGGAAACAACAAGGAGTTTTGATTTAGGTGTAATTCTTTTCCTGAAATTATCAAGAAAATTCTGTTCTATATAATTTTCACCATACCCAACTTCTACATATTTTACATTAATACCAAACTTATTTTTAATAAGTGCAATAGGAGCAAGGCTGGCTACATGTTCCCTGTTTGTAGTAATTATTTCATCACCAGGCTGCCAGTTAATTCCCCATAAAATAAGATTCATTCCTTCTGTAGCAGTATGTGTAAGAGCAATCTCTTCGAAATCTGCCCCAATAAAATCGGCAACTAATTCTCTGGTTTCATCCATATCTTTATACAATTCTGATATAAATGGAAGATATCTGCCCTCCAGATACTCTTTTTCCGACTCCTCTTTCATAATTTTTGCAGTTGTTCGGCAAAGAGGGCCGTTAGTACCTGTATTCAAA
>DAOVSY010000493.1 GCA_030633365.1 Spirochaetaceae bacterium
AATGATAGAACTGAAGTAGGACATTGGGAAATGGATACTGTTTACAGTGGGAAAGATTGTTCACCGTCTTGCTTGCTGTTAATTCCCGCATTATTTTCTTCTCTATTCCTACAATCTTTTCGTTAAAAACTGTCATAAGAAACCAGATAATCCCACACTATCTCTGTGCTTGATAGAAACTGGGAAAATAGATATACGTAAAATAACCCGGGATTTTACTCACCGGGTATTATCATATGTTAATGAATATATTCCTTGTTTTGTGCCACTACAACAAGGTGAAGTCCCAGTCCGAAGTTTCTCTCTCGAGTTCGCTCCTAAAGTTTTTTGCAGCTGGAAACTCTAGAAACCCCCGTACTGCGAAATCGGATTCAGGATCAGGATATGGAATCCTGATCATTAATTCTTCAGCACAAACATTTACTTCATTTCTTAGATGAACCACATACCGTTCCAGAGCTATAGCGTATTGCCAGATTTCACCTACAAGCTCTTTGGATTGCAGTTCTTTATGTATTTGCAGAAAATTTTCATCATACATTGGTTCAGACATAGACAGTACCTCCTTTAGTGCCTTGTAACCATCTGAACATGTTCTTTTTCTATCTGCCGTGATTGCAGTTGGAAAGCCTTAATCATAGATTGCCAGGCAGCATTTCCAGTAGTTCGTAGGATGCCTCCCGAAATATCATGAATAAGTTTCATTGCACTTTTTGTAAATAATGGAGGTGCACCTCCTGTGGAGTTTATTCTACTTTCAATGTAGCTGAATGTTTCTTCTGAAGGTAGAGACTCCAAAAGAATGCTGTAGGTAATGCTGTTAGCAAGAGAGGTAAATATGTTGAGATTTAATTTATGCCTTAAATCAGAATGTCCTATTAGAACAATAGTACAGGCATTTTTTGAATCAAAATTAAAATTGGTTAACATCCTGATCTCTTTTAGTGCATCACTTGAAAGTGAATGAGCTTCATCAATAAAAATGACAGGATGAATCCTCTGCTGGTCATTAAGATTTATTATAAACTCTTTTATCCGTATGAAAACTGTATTCCTTCGCCCTTGTGGAGATAAGTCTAATGAAGCAGCAAATGACTGATAGAACTCAGCTGTTCCCAGTGAAGTATGACTAATGTAAAAAGATTTGTAGAGTCCAGGATTTAATTCTGATGCAGTTTTTCGAATTAGAGAAGATTTCCCACAGCCTGAAGGTCCTGTCAAAATACCAATTCCTTTTGTATCAATAAGCAGACTCAACTCTTCAGCCGCCTTTTGGATTGTCGGGAGTGTCATAAGATCATCTGTTTTAATTTCTTTGTCAAAAGGATTGGATTCCAGATTAAAATATGAGAGTATTTCTTTCTGTTTCACAATAACCCTCCTACTGATTTATCCTGATTATTTTCAAGTTGAATAGATTCTATTTCTCCAGTAAAGTTTTTGTTTCGTTTGATTCTAGTATTAGCATAAAGATCTACCGGCCTTGCTTCACCATAATCTTTACGATCATATTTTACTGTAATACGGTTTAATGGAGGCCTTGGATCATAGGTAATATCTACCCGATTGCCAATAAGTACCGAAGGTACTTCAAAGGCTATTCCGTCAATAGAAACTATAGAATCTTTATAAACTCGCCTGTCAGTTTTATGTAGAAACATTTCATCAATATCAATAAAAGGATCCATTCTTTTTATTCTTTCACATTTTGAAAGCCATGCATCAAGAGGGGTTACTCCTAATGAAGAATGTATTTTTCTGTGATATTCAGTTTCCAGCCAGTTTGAAAAGAGCATATTAAGCTGCTCCAAACTTTGAATATCATCTTCATCTATTAGCCTAAGAAAGGATTGCCTTACAGTACGAAAGAACCTCTCTATTTTACCACGGCCTTGAGGTCTGTAAGGTTTTGAATGAATAATGTAAATACTAAGAGTCTCTACAATTCTTTTTGTCTGATTTGAAATAAACGTTGACCCGTTATCGACGTATAGCCGGCCAATTTTGCCATGTGCTTTCAGGATATGTTTAATCCCTTTTTCAAAAAGAAGAGACTTCTCACTAAAATCGAAACGAGCATAAAGTATACGTCTTGTTGCATCATCTATAAATGCGAGTAGTATAGCTTTTTTCTTTTTACCTTTTCCATTAGGAATACGAAACCCGTGCATAGCATCAGCCTGAACACATTCCAACGGGCCTTCGAAAGCAAAACGCCGTTGATCTTTATCATCTGTTATTTTAACTCTTTCTTTTTTTGTCAGATTATTTGCTGTAATAAATCTTGAGAGTGCAGATGAACTTATTTTTGATTCGATAACACCATCAGCTTTCAATTTTTTAATAACAGAGGATACGGTCAGTTCTGGTTTTTTCTCTAACAATCCAATAATTGCCTGTGCTTCGTTATCTTTAAAGGATCTTGGGCGCCCCCTATCTTCCCTTTGTTTTGGAAGTAGGCCTTCTTTTCCATGAAGTCTGTACTTTGTAGCCCAGCTACGAATAGTCTCAGATGATATCTGTGTTTTTGTTGAACCTGGAATAATATAATT
>DAOVSY010000458.1 GCA_030633365.1 Spirochaetaceae bacterium
ATAACCATTACTATCAAACCAGATGTCTGCCCTTTTAGGGGCAAGCCACATTCCACCTTTTTCATGTGCATAAAGGGCAAAGTAATGATCCCTATCTTCATTAAGATTTTTCCATTCGTATGAAAAGTCAGCGTTTGAAGTATATTCTATTACATTATCAGGATTAATTGGGTATTTACTTAAAGGCGGGTCACCTTCACCATACACAATTCTAATTTTATCTATTATCCTGGATTTATCTATCCCAGAAGGAGGATCCCTCCAGTCCCATACAGTAACAACAGAATCCGGTCCGGATGCAGCTACTGCAAATCTTCCAATCTGAGCTTCATCATCATACGGATTATCCCGGCCAAGAGGTGCAGGAAGAAGGTAATCACAGGAGATAAGAATTCCTGCAACAGCTATAAGAAATAAAGAAACCAATAGTAACGTTAATCTTTTCATCAGTCTAACCTCAACCTGGCTACTGCAGTTATACCATTATATGCAGGTAAAATATTTAGCGAAAAATTACTCAGAGAAGAATCATCCGCTTTATTTTCATCCCCATTTTCTGATCCTTCTGAAGTAAGTCCAAGATAAGTAAGGACTGCTCCACCAATATAAATTGCATATGTAGAATAATAAAATACCTGAGAACTTATATAAGATGATAGATAAGAACTATCTCCAACTGTTCCTGAGGGAGAATTGTCACTGATCCAGGCTTCTTCTGCAGTAGCTCTTAGATTATTTGCTATACCTGAAGTGAAATTTCCTACACTAATAAGGGACTGACCCCAGGTAAGATACTTACGTGATCTTTCACTAAGAATCATAGGAGTTTTTTCTCCGGGGAGCAAAGCTGCAGTTACCATTCCAGCCATTCCAAGGGTCCAAAGACCTGTTCTTGTATATCCTGCAATCAGCGGTAAGATATAAGCAGATCTATATTCTTCATATTTATCTGTAAAATCACTTGTAGCATTCATGTAATCAAAGTATTTTCTTTGAGCGTAAAAACCCAATTGAACACTTGCAGTTTGTGAAGCATAACCGGATATATTTAGAATATTGGAAATTACAAATACCTGTCTTCCTATTTTTGAGAAAGTAAATAAATCCTCAGGAATAGTATAATAATAATATGCCAATGCAAAGTTTCCACCACCGGTAAACAAATAGTTTAGTAATTGGGTAGGTTCTGAATTTTCAAGATCATCTCTATAACCCCAGTAAGGATCTTCACCTGTAAAGATATTATTCATATAGTTGTTCCAGTTCATAACAGACTCAAACCTAAGATCAGCAGCAGTTATTCCAAAAACATTACCAAACTGAACAATACTCTCAATACCAATTATAGACCAAAACTGCCATTTTCTTTTTTTATCCGCCTTTTCTTTGTCATATAAAAGCTGAATTTCTTCATCTACAACTTCTTCTCTAATTGTATCTTTAATAGCTTCTCTTGCAGGCTCTCCGACCAAAGCTAATGCTTCTTTAGGATTTTCTTCAACTAACTCTTCAAATGCAGTAACACTTTCCTCAATAGCTGCTTCATCTCCAATTTTTTCAGCTTTATCCAAAGTTTCTACAGCTTCAGCTACGATCTCTTCAGGTAATAAAGTAGAAACAATACTTCGTGTCAGCTTTCCAACTGCAGTTTCCAGACCTTTTATATCAGAAGCTCTTTGTGTATCTTCAGAAACTACTACTCCTGTTTCAACATCCATTACCCTTGTTTTTATAACATAATCAGTACCTTTCTGAGAAATAATACCATAAAGTACATGATTTATTTCCAGCTCCTTTCCAATTTTAAGAGCAGTTTCATCATCAATTTTCTGAGGTAGAGTAATACTGGCTTCCTTAAGAATATTATCAAATATTTCTCTGTCAAATACAAAATATGCATCAGAACTATCAATTTTTGCAGCTAAAAGTCTTTCTACTATCATAGGAATATATGAGGGAACATCATCTGCTCCCATGGGTACCAAAACAATACTTTTTTTTACAAAATCATCCTGGGCAAATACAGGTATTCCCCAAAAAAAAGTAATTATTGTTAGTATGTATAAAAATCTCTTAAAAATCATTACAGTTAATATATACCATTCCTACTTAAAATAAAACCTGATTAAGCTTTTTGCGCTATGTCACAATTTGAATTTAAAAATCTGTTTTTATCTAATATTTGAGCCATTAACTTGCGCAAAATAGCTAAATACAAGCTGTAACCCTAAACATCACAAAAGCCACTGATTATATAATTCTATTCTCGGTGAATCTTTCTATAAATTTCAGATGTTTTTTCTAGGATGTATTTTTGTTTCAGCGTATGGTAGGTAGATCTTATTCTACATTACTGGTGTTTTAAATATGAATGAATTATTTTTCTTATTTATTACGTATGAATCATGTTGGGGTACCCCTTGCGGGAACCCTTTTTTTTGGTTGAAAAAATATTGTTTTTATTGATTACAGAATGTGTTTGGTTATTGGATTTTTATGATAACAGAATTTGTTTTGGTTAAAAAGCGGATTACAGATGTTATGTATAAATTCAATATCATAGAATTAAATCAGGATAAGTATCGACGTTTGGGCAGGGGCAAGCCCGGCCCCGACATTGTGACCCGGAATCGGAATGGAACATTTTTTAAAGATGATTGATAAGAATTACAGATTAATAAAAAAAAGCCTGGCAACGACCTACTCTCCCACCAAAAGGCAGTACCATCGGCGCAGAGGGGCTTAACTTCCGTGTTCGGGATGGGAACGGGTGGTTCCCCCTCGCTGTAGTC
>DAOVSY010000527.1 GCA_030633365.1 Spirochaetaceae bacterium
AGATTGCGAATTTATTGATTTTATGTAAATATCAGAAACTCCACTCAATTATTTGCTTTTTTATTTTCATGGGTTATACTCTATAATACAGTAACAAAAAAATAATAACGAATTGTTTAAATATAGATGACTTCTGGGAGGATTATAATGAAGAAAATTTTAACCCTGGGTATAGTTGCCCTTGTGTTGATTACAATGTCGAGCTGTCAGTTTAATTTGTTTGCAGAATTTGACAAAATTGAAATTCCAAGTGTTGCAGATTTGAATGCAAAGGCAAATTCTGACCCTGATGGGTTTTTAGATGATGTAAATGATTATATTGAGAGTGATTCAATTACTGAGGATGATGCAGATGATATTGTCTCTGTATTAGAGGATTTATATAATGGTATTATTGTTTCAGATCCTGAAGCTCAACAGGAAGCAGCAATTCTGGCAGGAGCTATTAGTATTAATAGTGATCCTGAGGCGAAAGATGCGGTTAATGAGATTGTATCAATTGCATTAGCAGGAGATGCCGAACTTATAGATATCAAAGCACTTTTCCCAACAAATGAAATTGAATTTTATAAAATGCTAGATAGTATGGCAGCAGCCAGTGCTGCATATTTAGAGTTTGAAAGTACACTTGATGGTAATGGTGATCCCTTAATTCCATTAACTGATGTTGAACGAGGTGATATTGCTCAGTATGCAATTGTCTCTATTGTTATAACTGAAATTGCAACTGCAGTGGATCCTGCTGATTTATATTCTTTTGTGACTGACCCTACAGCTGATACATTACCTGGTTATGTTGATCCATTTGATTCGGGTGGTTCTGTAGATATATTACAATCATATCTTGATTTTGCCGGCATAGTGATTTAGGAGATAACTGATGAAAAAAATTATACTTTTAATTTTAATAGCTTTTATGTTTGTCGGTTTGTCTTTTGCAGGGGATATTCTGGATGACCCTATATTTGCACCTGTTTTACCGGATGTTATTGGTATGGGTAATGCTGTTACAGCTATAGCTCATGGATATGAAGCATTATTTACAAATCCAGCTGGATTTTCAAAAGCAGACGGTTCCTTTACGCTTCTTTCTGCAAGTGTAAACCCCTATTTTGCTCCTACAGCGGAGAATATAGAAAACTTTGAACTGGCATTAACAGATCAGGAAGCGGCAATTGTGCTGTTAAGTGATCTTGTTGTTACAAATGGTATTGGTGCTAATGCCAATACCGGTATTGCTATTGTTGGAAAGGGACTTGGTCTTGGTATTGTTCTTGATATAGATTCCTATGCAAGAGGAGAAACCCCTCTTGGTACTAATGTTGATGCAGTGGGAACTTTATCTGCTATTGCCGGACTATCTTTTAACCCTAAACTTGGACCTTTATCTATCCATGTTGGTGGTGATCTAAGATACATGCACCGAATGAAGATTGATGATGTTGGTATTATCGATCTTATGAATCTTGGTGATGATGATCCTGCCACAACTGCAGATGTTGATCTCCTTACTGGAGATGCTCTTGCTATTGACCTTGGTGCTATTATAGATATGGGTCCTTTATCTCTGGGTATGTCCATTCGTGATGTTGGAGGAACACAGTTTATCTACTCATATGAGAATCAGGACACTGGAGATACTGGTAGTGTTGATGAAGATTACCGAATTCCTATGCAGATAAATACTGGAATAGGATATCATCCTGATTTTGGAGCACTTGCATTTTTTATTGATCCTACCTTCACTATGGAATATCAACATGTATTCTATCAGGATCCTGAAAATACACCATCCTTCTGGACAGGCGTTCATGCGGGAACAGAAATTAGAGTACTCAGATTTATGAAAGTGAGAGCCGGAATAAATCAGGGTTACATAACTGCTGGAATTGGTGCAAAACTCCTTTTTCTGGACGTAAATATGGCATATTTTACAAGAGAAATGGGCGAATATGCCGGCGTAGACCCAAACAGTGGAATGTCTCTGGAAATAGCAATTAGGTTTTAATAAATAATTTTTAATATACCTGGGCTGGTCGCAACTTCGTTGCTGCTCGCCTATGCAACCTGAGGCTGCTTTCTGTGGAAAGCAGCCTTTTTTGTACAGAAGGCAGGCTTTTATCAAGTAGGGGCACGGCGCGCCGTGCCCCTACTTGATTTTTAGTTCATAAGTGATAGATTATAGTTATAGCAATGTTTAGCCGACCTAAATAAAGAGCAGGGGGAATAAATATGAAAAAAATATAGTAATTGTTTTGGTGGTTGCCTCTATCTTTATTTACACTTCCTGTCAG
>DAOVSY010000149.1 GCA_030633365.1 Spirochaetaceae bacterium
GTTAAGTTATGTTGTCAATTCATTTTTATGAAAATTCATCAAATTATTAAAAAAATATTCTGATTTACAAAGAAACCCCATGAGATTTTGCATACTCTTTTACGGTCTCAATGTATGCATCCTTTTCTTCGTCAGAAATCCATGCAGCTTCAAAGGCATTTATCATAAACTTTGCCATATCAGCTTTTGAGTACCCACTGGCATGCTGAACACTAATCAGCAATTCTGTCAGATACCCACTTTCAAATTGTGCCGGATCGTCAGAGTTTAAAGTTACACACATTCCCAGCTCGTACAGTGTTTTTATTCGATCTACATCCTGTGGGCCTGGATCATTTCTTCGTTTAACAGGACATGCAGTGATGCAGATGTTTTGCTTTTTAAGCTCATCTACAAGTTTTGGATCATCAATTGTATTTATTCCATGATCAATACGTTCTACATTAAGAATGTTAATGGATTCCCATATATGCTGGACAGAGTCATTCTGATCAACATCATTATGTGCTGTTAGGTGATATCCTTCCTTTTTAGCCCTGGCATATACTTCTTTAAACTTTGATGGAGGATTACCATCTTCGGGTCCTGAATCCAGTCCAAAACCCAGGATTTTGGTCCGGTGTTCTGCTGCCTGATCAAGCATTTCCAAAGCGCTATCTGTACTGCGTTCCCTGTTTGCACACATAATTAAGTTGGACTTAATACCAAAAGTTTTTTCTCCATCCCTGCGGCCTTCATCAATCCCATTTACAACTGTATCAAAGGGAATTTCTCTGGAAGTATGTGCCTGAGGGTCAAAAAAGAGTTCTATATAAACAATATTATTTTTTTTGAGAGTTTTCAAAAGATTATATGTTGCATAATAAAAATCATCCTGGGTTTTAAGAATAGTAAGAGCTTTGTTGTAATGAGACAAAAACCCTTCAAGGCCTGGTTTCCTGTTTAACAAAGAAAGTGAGACTTCTTCTGGTGTTCTAAAATAATCACATCTATTTCTAACTGCCAGTTTTGCAACTGTTTCCGGGCTTAAGGATCCTTCTATGTGTAAGTGCAACTGGGCTTTTGGAAGGTTTGTTATAAACTCATCCATGCTGATCTGTTTCATCTGCTTTCTTCCTTTATCTTACTTATCAGGATTGTTTAAATACGTATCAACTTTTTCCAGGTACTTTTGACCTTTGACCGAATAATTGAATCCTGCTTTGATTATAGCTATGGTTTCTTTTTCTGAAAGAGATTGTGCATCGACAATTCTTGTAATTTCATCAATCAGGTTCAATCCCAACCATGGAGGATTATCACTGTTCAATGTTATTGGTATTTCGGCATCAAGAAATTTTCTAATGGGAATATCTTTATAGCTGGAAAAGATACGGGAATCAATATTTGATGATGGACATATTGTGAGTGGTATTTTGTGTTCACCAAGATAGGAAAGCAGTTTTCCATCTTCTATTGCCCGAACTCCATGATCAATCCGGTCTGTTTTGTAGTATTTGAGTGCTTCCCAAATGCTTTCTGCTCCCACAAATTCACCGGCATGACATGTTGTATATAAACCAAGTTCTTTTGCCTTTGCAAAGGCCTCTTCATGAATAAAATTAGGATACCCAATTGCTTCGCTGTCAACTCCAATTGCTGCTACAACATCTTTATATTTTTCAAGATTTTTTACAAAATTCAGGCTTCGTAGAGGTCTGATGCTATTATCAATATTTGCAATTAAAAATATTTCAATTCCGTATTTCTCTTTAGCTATTTTAATTCCTTCCCTATATCCTTCAACTACTATTTCAAGAGGAATACCTCTGTCTTCACTAAATGAATAAACAAACATCAGTTCCTGATATACAATGTTTTGTTCACTGGATTCTCTGGCTATTTCCACCAGGGTATCTCTGTAATCTTCTTTTGTAACAAGAACCTGGGATAGGACACGCATCATATCAATAAAAGTACTTAATCTATCACTTGAGCGGGACATTAAATACTTTTCTCTATATAAGAGAGCTCCTTTCATATCAGTGAAAGGCATATCAAGCTTATTTCGCTTTATAAATTGGGGAACAAGTTTCCAGGGAATTGATCCCTCAATATGCAAATGCAGCTCTGCTTTTGGAATTTCTCTGATAATTTTCTGCAATCGTTCACTGATCATGAAATAAGCCTCCAAAGAGAATAAACCAATAACAAACTATTAAAGCATATGCAAAAAACATGCCAATAGTAGTTTTTAAAATTAATTTTTTGTATTTACCTGATCTATCAATTTGAAGTCTCCTTTGTGTGTAGATGAAGTGATTATTAATTTTGATGTAATGGGATATAACATTATTATTTCTTGACAGGAGATTATTTTTAATCTAATCTTATTGAGTAAGTTGATTTCGACTTGATTATAAGTGATGGAGTAACTATGCTACAGGATTTAACCATTGGTGTAATTGCAGTAAACCAGGAAGAATTTATTGTAGGATATAATAGATCTGCTGCAAATCTACTTGGGGACAGAGATTTAATTGGTAAACCTTTTAAAGGAACAGTTGATAAAACTTCTACTAAAATATCAATTGAAGAGCTTATATTTGATGCCAATAATACCAATATCTATAAATTGTATCATCTAAGGACAAAGGCAGATAACGATAGAGATTTTTTTAAACTTGTACTGGAAAACTGTTATGATGAAATATTTGTATCCGATGTAAATACAGCAAATTTATATGTAAATCCAACAATTGAAAGGCATTACAATATAGATAGAAAGGATATTATTAACAGCATTGACTATATGTTCTCTAATTCGCTGATTAAAAATTCACCTGTTTACATAACTCTGGAAACAAAAAGACCTGCAACAATCGAAATAAAAACATCTACAGACAGAGATCTTCTAATTTCTACAAAACCAGTCTTTGATGATTCCGGTGAAATAAAGTTTGTGGTAGGAACTGCCAGAGATATTAGTGAGCTTCGAAAGGTTCAGGAAGAGTTGTCTCATTCGTTTAACCTTGTAAAAAAGTATGAAAATGTATTGAAAAAGAGCAAAGACCATAAAAGCACAATGGAAAATCAGTTTATATATTCCAGTGAAACTATGAAAAATCTAATAACTAAGGTAGATCGAATAGCAAAAGTTGATTCTACTGTTCTTATAACAGGTAAGTCCGGAACCGGAAAGTCTCATATTGCTCAGCATATCCATTCAATTAGCCAAAGGAAAAAAGGCCCCTTCGTTACAATCAATTGTACTACTATTCCTGACAGTTTAATTGAGTCTGAACTTTTTGGATATGTACCGGGAGCATTTACCGGTGCCTCAAAAAAGGGAAAAGATGGTCTTGTTACTATTGCTCATAAAGGGACTTTATTTTTAGATGAAATTGGTGAATTGTCTCATAGTATTCAGGCAAAGCTTCTGTTATTCATTCAGAATCAGGAGTTTTTACCTGTAGGATCAACAGAAACAAAACATGTAGATGTCCGGATAATTACAGCAACCAATAAAGATTTAAAAGAACTTATAAGTAAGAGTACTTTCAGGGAGGATCTCTACTATCGGCTTAATGTAGTTGAAGTGAAAGTACCAGCTTTAAAGGATAGAAAGGAAGATATAATTCCTCTGCTTATGCACTATCTAAAGAACTATGATAATAAGTATAATTTTAATCACAGGTTATCAGAGGATTCAGTAGATAAGCTTCTGGCTTATCCATGGCCCGGGAATATTCGTGAACTTCAGAATATTATTGAAAATTTAGTAGTTACCACCCTGGATCATGTAATAGAACCCCGTCATTTTCCTTACCAGTTTTTTGAAGAACAGCCAGGTTCACTTCAGGAAGTGGAAAATTTTCCTTTAAATTTTAATGAAAGGGTAAAAGCATATGAGAAATTGCTTTTTACAAAGGCTTACTACCAAAACAGCAGTACTTATAAGGTTGGGAAGGCTCTTGGTATTTCCCAGAGTAAGGTAATGCGTTTAATAAAGAAGTATTTATAATATTAAATCGAATATGACTTATTTTAAGTCGATTATAACTTGCTTATTAAGGAAATAAAGAGAATAAGACCTTGAAAAGTGGAATCAGGTCAAAGTAAACAGATAATTTTTATAATTAATCCACTATAAGTACTGATAATTACTATTATTGATCTTATTTTCCTCTTTTTTTCATATTTTATTATGCATCTATAACTTGGCACACTATTTGCATTTAATTCTATGATTCTAAAATTTAATTATTTTCGGGAGGATTAGAAGATTATGTTTACAAAACGAAACAGGGATACTCTCATTTTTAATTGGGAACAGGTATCAACAGGAGAGGAAGTATGACTGACAAAAAAAGAAAGACGAGTTTTATTGTAGCCATACTGCCTTTACTTATTGTAATAACATCTCTTATCTACTTTGTTATTATTAAGGGTGGAGCACCTCATATAGCAATCATCATTGCAATAGCTCTCAGTGCGGCTGTTGGCAGGTGGTTTCTTGGGTATAGCTGGAAAGAGATGCTGGACGGAATGGTTAAGGCTGATACAGTTGTTATATCTGTAATTGGTATTTTAATGGCCATTGGTATGCTTATTGGATCCTGGGTTATTTCAGGTACTGTCCCATTATTGATGGTATATGGACTTGAAATAATCAGTCCAGGCTTTTTCCTTCCTGCTGTTCTTCTTGTTTCTTCTTTCATTTCTTTAGCAACAGGAACAAGTTGGGGAACAGTCGGTACAATGGGTCTGGTATTTATGGGTATTGGTGCCGGGATGGGTGTTCCAGGACATCTTACGGCAGCAGCTGTTGTCTCGGGAGCTTTTTTTGGAGATAAACTGTCTCCACTTTCTGATACAACAAACTTTTGTTCCGGATTGGTAGGTGTTAATCTATACAAGCATATAGTTCAGATGCTGCCCAGCACAATTCCTGCCATGGTCATAGCTTTTGTACTATACTGGATAATGGGTCTGGAATATGCAGGTCAGCAAATTGCAACTGCTGCATCAGCAGAAATTATTACTACTTTGAATGCTACCTTTAAATTGAATCCATTTCTATTATTACCCCCGGTTATTGTATTGGTTTTGGCTATTAAGAAGTTCCCTCCTATCCCAACTCTTTTTGCCGGTATTTTATCGGCAGTTATTCTTGCTGTAATTATTCAGGGTGCATCTGTTGAAGCTCTTCTTGGAACTGTTATGTATGGTTACTGGAGTAGTACCGGTATTGAAGTTATTGATTCATTGCTTTCAAAGGGTGGCCTTAATTCAATGCTCTGGATTTCAGGTCTTATGCTTTTGACAGTAGGATTCGGCGGATTACTGCAGACTCTTGGATCTATTGAGGTGCTTATTGCTAAGGTTGTATCTCTTGTCAGAGGAATTGGCGGCGCTGTTGTGGCTGCTGTAGTAAATATGCTTATACTTATATATACAGCTGATTTATACATTGGTTATGCTATGACTGCCCGTGTTTTTGGTCCTATATTCAGAGGCAAGGGATATTCTGCTTCCAATGTATCCCGTATTCTGGAGAACAGCGGAACGATGATGACTGCTTTGGTTCCATGGGGTGCAGCAGGTGTTTATGTAGCTTCAATGCTGGATGTTTCGGTAATTAAGTATGCACCATTTGCCTTTGCCTGTTATCTTCCTTTACTATTTGACATACTTTGGGGTTTTACAAAGAAATTTTTACCTAAGGCCTCTGATGAAGAAAAGAAACAGTGGATTGATGATGATGAGCCGATTGTACGGGACGGTGAATTGGTTTCCGCATCCGGGTTGGATGTGTCCCAGCTTTGATTTAAGAATATAGTAGAATGATATTTAGGCAGAGGATTTTTTAAATCTTCTGTCTTTTTTTGTAATGGTAAATTGTTGGCAAAATTTGCAATCATTACATCTTGTAAAATCATTTGGCAGAATGTATGACATCTTGTCAAAATTTGACGAATTGATCATGCCAATTTTTTCTGGAACAATTCTTGACTAATTGAAATTAAAATATTACTATCTAGTCAGACTAGTCCGTATAAGAATGAGGATATTTTGAAATCAAATACATGGCAGCTTCAGGATGCAAAAAGTAAGTTCAGCATGCTTGTTGAGAAGGCATTACATCACGAACCCCAGTTTGTAACCAGGCATGGATCTGATGCAGTAGTAATTGTTTCGTTTGAAGATTACAAAAAAATTACAAAGCCTAAAACAGATTTAGTTACTTTTTTACAAAATTCCCCTCTAGCAGGGATTGATCTGGATATTTCAAGAAGAAAAGATTTTCCCAGAGAAATTGATCTATGAAATATCTTTTAGATACCTGTGTAGTATCAGAAATAATTAAACCCCAACCAAGTGAAAAAGTTATCTCCTGGATGCAAAACCAAAATGAAGATGATTTATATCTAAGTGTTTTAACATTTGGTGAGATAGAGAAGGGTATAGAAAAACTACCTAAAGGAATAAAAAAGAACCATTTGAAATTATGGGTGGAAGGAGATTTAAAAAAACGTTTTAATGGCAGAATAATTCCAATAGATATTAGGATAGCAACCCGATGGGGAGAAATACAAGGCCAGGCAGAGCTTTCCGGAAAACCAATGCCTTCTATTGATGGGCTTATTGCTGTTTCCGGAATTGTTAATAATTGTACTGTGGTTACAAGAAATATTTCGGATATGGAGCCGAGTTCAGCTGTGCTGTTTAATCCCTGGTTGGAATAATTAATAGAAAAAACAGATGCTTGGCGGGAAGGCTCTAGTGGATGTAGGTGTTTCTAAATTGACAAATTGCAAAATATGCGTTATATTTAACGCATGAAGAAAGCAAGTGTTGCAGAGGTACAGCATAATCTCAATTCCGTATTGAAATTTGTAGAACAGGGTGAGAAAGTTCTTCTAACAAGAAGAAACAAAGTCATTGCTAAAATTGTACCTGTATATGATATAGAAAATGATGATTGGCCTTCCTTTTATGAAAGAGCTGAAGAGATGTTTGCAGAAAGAAACGGGAAAACTCCTGAACAACTTATTCTGGATGACAGGGAAGAACGCCTTTGAAATTATATATAGATAGTAGTGTTCTTGTAAAACTATACTATCCTGAACCGGAAAGTAAAGTATTTGCAGAATGGATCAAAAAACAGAAACAACCCATTCTCTTTACGCAATTTCATGAACTGGAAATAACAAATGCATTTGCTTTAAAAGTTTTTAGAAATGAAATTTCTGAGGAAA
>DAOVSY010000046.1 GCA_030633365.1 Spirochaetaceae bacterium
ATCCTGAAATGCTGCAGAAAGGGCTTGATATTTTAAAAGAATGGGCCTTTGAAATATCTTTTCTGGATAAAGAAATTGATAAAGAGAGGGGCGTTGTTTATGAGGAATGGAGAGTAGGAAGAGGTGCGGATGCACGAATGAGAGATAAATACTTTCCTGTACTGTTTTCAGATTCCAGATATGCAGAAAGACTGCCTATTGGTGATATGGATATCGTAAATAACAGTTCTTACGATACAATTAAGCGATTTTATAAGGATTGGTACAGACCAGATCTTATGTCTGTTATTGTCGTAGGTGAAGTAGATACTAATTCTGTAAAAAATCAAATTGAAGAATTATTTGGAAATTATTCCAATAGTCCGGATTCAAGGCCCAGAGAG
This sequence comes from Spirochaetaceae bacterium, assembly GCA_030633365.1. The sequence goes on from DAOVSY010000046.1 coordinate 384, forward strand.
GAATTCCCAGTTCCGGATAACGATGTTAAATTATATTCAGTTGTATCTGATCCTGAAGCTACTATAACTACAGTTCAACTATTCTATAAAAATAATAGTGGATTTAAGGATAATAATGAAAGTTATAAATCGTATATAAAAAAGATTCTTAACGATATAATATTTGGTCAAAGATTAAATGAACTTACAAATCAGAGTGAACCACCCTATATTTATGCTTTTACAGGAACAGACGATCTTGTTAGAACAAAATCAGCATTTAGCATGGGCGCTGTAACAGTTGAAAATGGGGTTGTTCAGGCAGTAAAAACTCTTCTTGTGGAAAATGAAAGGTTTTTAAAATTCGGGTTTACAGAAACAGAATTTGACAGAGCAAAAAATGATCTCCTTAGTTATATAGAATCAGCATACAGAGAAAAAGATAAGACTGAATCTATAAATTTTGTAGAAGAACTAACCAGCTATTTTCTTAGTAAAACTCCCACTCCAGGTATTGAATGGGAGTTGAATGAAATTAAAAAAATACTATCTGATCTTTCCCTTAAAGAGCTTATTGAAACTGGTATATCTGTGAGAAAACAAAGTAATCCTGTTGTAATTATTACAGGACCTGAAAAAGAGGGAATTCATTATCCGGAAGATCATATTCTTGATAGTCTTTTCGACGAAATAAATTCTGAATCGATAACTCCATACGATGATGGGGATAATATTTATGAATTGATGTCAGATGTCCCTTTCCCCGGAACTGTTGTTTCTAAGTCCATTGATACAGTTGCTGAGTTTGAGATATGGGATCTTTCCAATGGAAGTAAAGTTATTTTTAAAGATACTGACTTGAAAAATGATGAACTGCTCTTTTCTGCATTCAGTCCTGGAGGAACTTCTCTTATTGAAAATACAAATTATATTTCATCAACACTTGCTGCAAATCTTGTTCAACTAAGTGGTCTGGGAGATTTTGATATAGTTGATCTGGGAAAGGCATTGTCCGGTAAAATAGTAGGTCTGTCTCCTTATGTAAGTACCCTGTATGAAGGGTTTTCCGGATCATCAATCCCCGGAGATGCGGAAACTCTTTTTCAACTTCTTAATCTTTATTTTACTTCTGTACGACGGGATAATGTTGCTTATAATTCATTTATAAACCGTTTGGAGGGATTAATTAAAAATAGAGAGAGCAAGCCGGAAGTTATTTTTCAGGATGCAGTTAATGCAGCTCTTTATGATAATCATTTCAGATCACTACCATTAACAGAATCCAGATTAGGAGAAATTGATCAGATAAAAACATATGATATTTTTGAAGAACGTTTTGGAAATCCTGCAGATTTCATATTTATTTTTGCAGGAAATATTCCTGAAAATTTTAAATATCTGGTTGAAACCTATATAGCATCAATACCTCAAAATGGGATTAAAGAAAACTGGGTAGATAGGGAAATAGTTTTAATTGAAGGAGTAAATACTCTGGATGTTTACGCAGGTATTGAGCCAAGAAGTTCTGTAAATATTCTTTTTTCCGGAAATTATATCTGGACTCTGGAAAATAATACAGCAATTTATGCTTTAAGAGAACTACTTGATATTAGACTCAGGGAAGAAGTACGGGAGGATGCCAGTGGTACGTATGGTGTTAGTGTTTCTGCATCAGCAATAAAGGCTCCTATAGAAAAATATCATCTTTCCATAGGATTTTCATGTGACCCTGCCCGTGTGGATGAACTTACAGCTATAGTATTTGAAGTAATTGATGAAATTAAAACTTCATTAGCAAGTGATGATAACGTATTTAAAATAAAGGAAGGTTTTCGAAGGACATATGAGGAATCATTAAAGGAAAATACATACTGGCTGGGAATAATGGATGCTGTGTACAGATATAACCTGGACAGTTCATATCTTCTGGAAAAACCTGCCAGAAATGAAGCTTTATCTTCTAATATAATTCATGAAGCTGCTTTAAAATATCTTAATACAGATAATTATTTTAAAGCTGTTCTTTATCCTGAGAAATAATATTTTTTAATAAATCTTCTGCTGATTTTGAAAAAACACTGGAGGCTGGTCTGTAGTCAAAATTAATTATAATACCAAGACCTCCATTAATAGCCTCATGTATAAAAGCTGAAGTTAATTTGAGATAAACTGATTTAATAATAATGCCATCTTTGCTTCTAAATACAAGATTTTTTAATTCAAAAGTTTTGGCAGCTGTAGAGACCTGTCTTGATATTAGAGGTAGAAAGGTCTTAATAAGTTTTAAATATAATTTATTATAATTACTGTCTTTTCGCAGAAGATTTTTTATTTGAGTATAACGGTCTCTTTCTGTTCCGGGATGTTTTTTTCGTGGAATAAATTTAAGTAGTAGATTAAGAAGCTTGTCCGATTGGAAAAGTTTGTAAAGTGAAAAATAAAAAAGTAAAAGTCCACCACTGTTGTTTAGTGAAAGTATTTTTGACTGTTGTATATTTATTAGTGTTATACTTAATTCTTTATCAAGAGCAGATCCGGGATCATGTGACATTGGTACAGAAAAAAGAGATGATTCTGATTCCAAAGAAGCTATTTTCTGATTAATAAGTCTTCCTGTTTTTATAAGCTGATGTCTTAGAGTATTTTTTTGTATTCTAATAATAAAATTTATGAGTTCATTTTTTTGATTATCTGTAAATAGTTTATAATCTTCAGTTTTACTCTCCTTAACACTTATACCTGATAGAATTGCTATATAAGTTGCGAGATTTCCTAAAGATTCCTCTGCATTTGGAATAATTGGATGTTCTTTAAAATAGAATTTTATTAAACTCATCATTCTGTCTGATACATCAGCTTTACATGGAATATTAAGTAATAGTTCACTATGAACCATATCCAATACATTTGAAATAGTTCTTAATAACTGTACCAGAATTGCAGGATCTCCCTGTAGAAGATCCATAGACCGGTCTTCAGGTATAAAAGCAATATTCTGTATATTATAATCTTTCGGATCCAAATGCTCTTCCTGGGGCATATTTTTATTAAAATTGCCAATTATGTCAGTTGGATCAAAATTAATCTCTGAGTAACCTTTATATCTGTTATGCCAGATATATATTTTATTTTTATCTGTGATTTTATTTGCTTCTTTAAGATATGCGCCTGCGGCAACATGAGAGACAGGTTCAGGGTTTGTAACAAGAATAAGATGCTCTGAAAGCGATAGAAAGCTTAAATTTTCTTCTGCCTGCATCCCTGCTGGCATATCGTATATTAGCAAGTCATATTTATCATTAAGTTCATTGGAATAGTCGGTTCCAATTAATTCTTTTAAAACCAAACTATCAAATGCACCTGTTTTTGATATAGGAAAGAGAAGATCTAAATTAGGCAAAATATTTATGGTATATGATTCGAGAGATTTATTTTTGAGGAGTTTCTGTTCTTTTCCATTGAAGAGACTTTGGGGAAGATCAAAAATAACAGCAATATCAGAAAGTGGATCAATATCTACAAGTCCTACATATAAACCTTTTCTTGCATAATAAATAGCCAGATTTGATGCCGTTGTTGTTTTCCCAACTCCACCTTTACCTGAAGCTATAGCTATTGAGTCTGCCATGTCTGCTCCTTAGAGCTTTTTGCGCTGTATTACATTTTATATTTAAAAAAAACCTCTTATCTAATAGAAGGTCTCTACCTGGCGCAAAATAGCCATAAACAAGCTGTCACACAGTACATCGCAAAAGCCTGCCTTAATACATATATTTACCATATAAATGATTATATGTACAGAAAAAGGATGCTGTGTTATTATTCATAGATATAATAATTATCTGTAGAGGATATATAGAAGTGGAAAAAACTGATAATACTGAAGGTCACGTAGGATTACTTGATAGAACTAAAAAAAGTTTGTCTAATCCAAAGATTTTAGATACAAAAAAAACCAAGGCTCAGATTTATGTTGAAAATTATCTGAATGCTTTAAAGAATATTAATGATCTGGAAGATTCAGAAATAAAAACTGTTAGTAAAGTTCTTGAACTGGTAACAACTCTTGATGCAGGAGATATAAGTGGAGAGCTTCCTGATCATGTAGAAGGGCGAACAGATTCTGGATCATCTAAATCTGAATTGGTTAATACATCTCTTGAAGTATCTATCCGGAAACAAATTGAGGATTTTTATTTACCAAAACAACTTGTAGCAGCTATTGTAGAGAATGGCTCTATTCCGGATGAATCCGAGCAATGTGTTGTTGGCATAGGCTTTATTGATATAGCAGATTATTCTTTTTTATCAAAATTCCTTACACCTATGGAGAATCAGATAGTTTTAAATGGCTTATATGCATCATTTGCCTGGGTGCTTGAACAGCATGGAGGTTATCTTAATAAAATAGAAGGTGACAGTCTGATGTTCCATTACGGTGGAAATATAGACCCTAAAATTAGAGATCTGGATCCCGATGAAGCTGAAAAATATATAGCACAGGAGTTATTTTACACTTGTATCCATATGCAGAGAGTTGCATTCCTTTTTAATGATGCAAATGACAGCTTTTTATACGGAAGTGATAATGAAGATATTCAGAAACAGGTTGATGAAGCATTTAAAATTATCAGTGCTATGCGAACAAGTGAGCTTGCACAAACCATAAACGCTTTTTTTCAAATAAGAATTAGAATAGGTGCAAATATTGGGGAAGTTACAATTGGTAATTTTGGACCTGAAGGGGGCAAACAATGGGATATTATAGGTGTTCCTGTAATAGATGCAAAAAGAATGGAATCTACTGCTCCAATAGGTGGATTTAGAATTTCAGAAACTCTCTTTAAAATACTGGATGAAACTGGATTAGTTGAGGCTTATTATCAAAGATTTAAAAGAGAAGCCGAAGCTATGTTTGGTTCTTTTAGTACAATAACAAGAGATGAACTTTTTAAATATGGGAAAGTAACTCTTAAAGATAAAAAAGGTGCAGAATTTAATACATATAGTATTCAGGTAAATCCTGCCCTACCGGAAGCAATGATGAATCAGGTTGAACTTCTTGTAAATCGTGATGAAATAGGATCACAGAGAATAGTTCAATTGCTACAGTATTACAGAGGTAATAAGTTTGTCATAAATGCTATTGAGGCTACATTAATTAGTAAAGATATTATTCTAAGAAAAGCAAATATATTCAGTTATATCTTTCCTCTCAAATACAAAGCTCTGGAAGAAGAGCATAATGGAGATATACAAAAAATTGAGGAATATATATCATATGAATACAGGGTATTTGATTTATTTGAAATGATGGGACATCTTCAGGATATTTTAAAAGAAGAAATGATATTGGACGGCTCACCAAATATTGAATTTGAAGATTATGAATCCTTTATTAAAGAACTTGAAAATAGAACAAAGAAGGAAAATGAATACAAAGAAACCAGAGTTTATCAAAGAAACTATTTTTATTCATATATTTATCCTATGGTATTCAAAAGTATAAATGCAAGTATTATCGAATATCAGCATAAAGCAGGGGAACTATCTGAGGTTTAGTTTTTATTTTTTATTATTCCTGATATTTTTCGAAAAGTTTTTTCAATTCTAAGGGTCTCTGCCTGGGAAGTTCCTGCTCTCATAAAAATATCACTAAAAAAATGTTCAAGTTCTTTTTTTTCATTTTTTTTGAAAAAATTAAGACTTTCCAGGGATTCTGACATTGTATTAATAACCTGTTCCATTCTTATTGAATTAACAGGATTATATCCTTTGCCGGAAAAATTAGATCTGTAAATTGAATAAGTAATTACCTGAACAGCCTGAGCCAGATTTAAAGAGGGTGAGTCAGGAGATGAAGGGATGCTGACAGCAATATCGCATGCTTCAAGCTCTTCAACTGTAAGACCACTGGATTCTCTTCCAAATACAATAGATATTTCGCCTGATTCAATAGAATCAATTTTATGTGCAAGTTCTTCCGGAAAAATTGATATATATTTGCGTCTTTTACCTATTCGTCTTGTAGTACCGGCACTTAGTACACTTTTTTCGAGTGCATTGTTAAGATTTTTATACCGTTTTGATTGTTCATAAATTTCAAAGGAATGGACTGAAAGATTCTTAATTCTTGCTGTATTATATATTGTTGTACCAACAATCGCCAATTTAGTAATTCCCATTGTATTCATTGCTCTGCATACAGCTCCAATATTGGAACTGCTTTGAGGTTCTACAAGTACAATCTGAATATTGCTAAGGTTATTAGTCATAAAAAGACATTATGTTTTTTTATAATTTTAGTAAAGGATATTGAGAAAGACTGTAGTCTAATAAACTACAGCCCTTCCTATATTTGAAATTATTTAGATCCAACTATACAAAGCCATTCTGCTTCTGCTGCAATTTCCTCACCAACAAATGCTTTCCCTTTTTGTTTTAGCATTTTAGGGGAAATTCTTACATTTTCTATTTCAAATCTTACTTCATCCCCGGGAACAACCTGTCTTCTGAACTTTGCTTTTTCAATTGTAGCAAGAAAAAAGAGGCCGCCTTCTCCCAGTATCCCCAGTTCGTTTATTCCTGCTCCACCGCATTGCGCCATAGATTCTACCAGGATAACACCAGGTACTACAGGGTATTCAGGAAAATGGCCCTTAAAAAAAAATTCTGTATCTTTAAAAATCCTTTTTCCTGTAATTTTTTCTTTACTGACTTTAGTCAGTTCGTCTACAAATAGGAATGGATCTCTATGTGGTAGTAGTTCTTTTACATCTTTCATTCAGAAAACTCCCTGATAACAAGAGTGCCATTATGTCCGCCGAATCCCAGTGAATTAGACATAACAGCTTTAATTTTTCCTGGAACACCAATTCCCGGTACATAATCAAGATCACAACTTTCTGCAGGATTATCAAGATTAAGAGTTCCTGGAAAGAACTGATCCTGGATGGCTTTAACACTGATAATAGCTTCTATTCCACCAGCAGCACCAACAAGATGGCCTGTCATGGACTTTGTTGAAGATATTTTAGTTTTATACGCATGATCTCCTAATGCTAGTTTAATAGCCTTTGTTTCTAGAGGATCATTTGTAGGTGTAGATGTACCGTGAGCATTAACATAATCAATATCGGAAGGCTCAAGGCCTGCGTCTTTAATTGCACTGGACATAGCTGTTGAAGCGGCAATACCATCGGAGTTAGGTGCTGTTAGATGAAAAGCATCACATGTAGCTCCGTATCCTGCAATTTCCGCAAGTATGTTTGCTCCTCTTGCTTTAGCATGTTCCAGTTCTTCCAAAACCAGAATGCCTGCACCTTCAGCAATAATAAAACCATCACGGTCATCATCAAAAGGACGACTTGCTTTTGTTGGATCATCATTTCTTTTTGTACTAAGAGCTTTTAATACACAAAACCCTCCAACTCCAAGTTCTGTTATACAGGCTTCTGTTCCACCTGCTATTGCAACATCAGAAAGTCCATGTCTAATAGAGAGCATTGCCTGTCCTATTGCGTCAGTAGCAGATGCACAAGCTGTGTTTACAACATATGCCGGTCCTTTAAAACCAAACCGGATAGCAACGTTACCAGGGCCTTCATTTGACAATAATTTAGGAATTGTCATAGGAGGAATTCTTTTTGGTCCTTTCTCAAAAAGTACTCTGTGTGATGAATCAATTATCTCAAATCCACCAATACCGTTTCCAATAACCACAGTGGATCGGTAAGGGTCTATATTTTCACTGCTTAATCCTGCCTGATCCATTGCTTCTACAGCTGCAGCCACAGCAAATTGTGTAAAACGTGCCATTTTTCTATGATCTTTTGAATCGATAAAGTCAGAAGGATTAAAATCTTTAACTTCTCCGGCAATTTTAGATGGAAACTCTGCAGGGTCAAATTGTGTTATTGGTCCTACTCCTGATTTTCCAGTTTTTATTGCACTCCATAAATCTTCCACATTGTGTGATAGTGGGTTTATAGTCCCCATACCTGTTACTACTACTCTTTTATTCATTATATTTCCTTATAAGACTAATAACGTGTTACCGTTCTATCTTTCTACATTCCCAGTCCACCGGTAATATGTATAGCTTGACCGGTTACGTATGAAGCGAGATCTGATGCGAGAAATAGAGTTACTTTTGCAACTTCTTCAGGTTCACCAAGTCTTCCCATTGGAATCTCTCTTGCAAGAGCTTCTTTTTGTGTATCATTTAGTTTGTCTGTCATAGGGGTGCGAATAAATCCGGGTGCAATAGCATTTACACGAACATTCTTTTTCCCTAATTCTTTTGAAAGGCTTTTTGAAAAACCAATTAAACCCGCTTTGGATGCCGAATAATTAGCCTGACCTGCATTTCCAATAACGCCAACTATAGATGCTACATTAATAATTGATCCTGATTTTTGTTTTGCCATAGCTCTGGAAACAATTTTTGAAATATAAAATGCACTTGTAAGGTTAATAGTTAAAACATCATTCCAGTCCTTGGAAGACATTCTAAAGAATAACCCGTCTCTTGTTATTCCTGCATTATTTACAAGAATATCAAGTCCACCACTTTCTTCAAGTATCTCATTAACAACACTTGATATTTGTTCTTCATCTGCAACATTTGCCTGTTTGAAAACTACTTTTTGACCTGTTTTTGCTGCCAGTTTTTCATACTCATCCATATATTCACTTGGATTAAGATCTATAAAATATACACTTGCACCATTATTTAAAAAGGAAATAACTATTTCCTTACCAATTCCTCTGGCTCCACCTGTCACCAGGGCTTTTTTACCTTCTAATAGCATTTATTTCTCCTATTTATATGTAAGTACAGACGACCTATAGGGCGTCTCTAACCAATACCCTCTGTTACTTCAACCGATCCTGTTGGACTGCAGCTTATTTCTTTAGAAGCAGATTTCCAGAAACCAGTCAGAACCTTACCTGGTCCCACCTCAATAATGGAATCAAATCCTTCACTTAGAATATTAGTTTCAATATCTATCCATTTTACTGGTGATACAATTTGCAGACCTGATAGTTCTTTAGCTTCAACACCTGAACCTACTCTTTTTCCTGTTACATTGGAGTACATAGGCTTTACTGGGTCTTTAAATTCAATACCTGAAAGATACTCTACAAAATATTTCATGGCATCATTCAGTAAAGGTGTATGAAAAGGGCCGGATACTTTAAGAGGAATAATACGTCTGGCTCCAGCTTCTTTTAGTTTGGCAGTTGCTGCTTCAATTCCCGCAGATGTACCTGATATTACAGTTTGAGTAGGAGCATTAAAATTGGCGGCATAGGCATCTTTAATATCGTTAACATTGGAACTAACATCTTCAGAAGACATTCCTATAACAGCAGCCATTGCAGATCCTCCTGCTAGTGCAGGGTTTTCCTTAGCTACTCTGGCCATAATTTCGCCACGTTCGATTACCATAGGCAGAACCTGTTCTTCAGTTAGGATTCCGGCTTCTACCATAGCGGAAAATTCTCCCAGAGAAAAACCAGCTGCTCCATCTGCTACAATACCATTGGAAATAAGATACCTTCTAATGGATAAACTCATCAATGTAATTGCAATTTGAGTATTTTCTGTCTGTTTAAGATCTTCAACTGATCCGTCAAAAAGCAGACTTTTTAAATCTCTTCCTGTAACTTTATCTGCTATACTGAACAGATCTCTGACATTTTCTGATTTATCAAAAAAATCTTTACACATTCCAGGATATTGTGCTCCCTGACCTGGAAATAAAAAACTACGTTTCATTATACTACCTCCATGATTTCGGTTTCAGACCGATATGAATTAAAAAAAAATTATTTTACCACTTAATAATTGTGCCGCCGTAGGTGAGGCCTGCACCAAAACCTGTAAGAAGAATTTTATCTCCTTTTTTAATTTTACCTTTTTCATATGCCTCATTCATTGCTATTGGTATAGAAGCAGAAGATGTATTTGCATATTCCATTAGGTTAAAGTAAAATTTTTCAATTGGGATCTTCAATCTTTTTGCAGCTGCCTGAAGTATTCTTATATTTGCCTGATGGGGAATAATCCAGTTGATATCGTCTATAGATAAATTACTTCTTTCAAGAAGTTCCTTAATAAGTTCTGTATTTACCTTAACAGCAAATTTATAAACAGCCTGACCATCCATATAAAGAGCTGTATCATTGAATGTTGTTTCTCCGTCAATAAAAGGATACTTTACACCACCCACTTTCCTCATTAGTACTTCTGCACCGGATCCATCGGATTTTAGAATTGCTTTTTCCATATAACTTTCATTGTCAGGAGATTCACTAATAATAACTGCTCCTGCACCGTCACCAAAAAGTACTGCTGTATCTCTGTCCTGCATATTTGAAACCTGTGTAAGTACCTCAGATCCCACTACAAGAACATTTTTTGCAGTACCAGCAATAATCATATTTTTTGCATTATCTATTGCATAGATAAAACCCGTACACCCAGCTACCAAATCAAAAGCACCAGCATTTTTTGCACCTAATTGATCCTGTACTATACAGGCAGTTGCTGGAAACCCAATATAATCTGGTGTAGCTGTTGTTAATATAATCATATCCAGATCTTCAGCTGTTAGATCAGCTCTTTCAAGGGCAACTTTTGCTGCTTTCACAGCAAGGTCTGCTGTTGTTACACCTTTTTCTGCAACATGTCTGTTTTCTATGCCAGTATGAGATTTAATCCACTCATCAGATGTATCCATTATTTTTGAAAGTTCATCATTTGTTACACGTTTTTCTGGAACAAAAGCCCCAATTGAACGAATGTAAGCATTCATATTTTCTCCTATAGTTATTCTTTTTTCAATACAATCCAAAAGTAATAACTTCACAGTTTTAGTCAAGTTATTAATGTAATTTTAACTAAAAGATCTTACTTAATGGAATCTTTTAATTTTTGTCGGTTTTCAACCGACAATGACATATTACAATATGATATTTGTTTTATCAAGCTTAGTCTTTATGTATATCAATATTTATATAATAAGTTTTCTCTGTTTACCTGAACTTCAATAAAATGCTAATATCACTTTTATGAAAGATAACAGAATAGAAACTATCCTTTTAGGAATTATCGCTCTCATTCTTTTGGGTGCAGTAATGAAGTTGGCTTCAAGTGTTATGCTTCCACTTGTAATAGCAGGTATATTAGCTGTAACACTAAGTCCTCTTATAAATTTTTTTCATAAAAAAATACATATACCGCATAATCTTGCAGTTTTAATTGTTATTGGTGTAGTTTTTGGTGTTGTATTTTTAATTGTGCTGTTCATACAGTCAAGTATAGGAGCTTTCATTGATGAATATCCAAAGTATTCTGCAAGATTTTCAACATTAAATGCAAGTCTTGTTACATTTATCGAGGAAAAAGCTGGTGTTTCATATGATTTTTTTGGGCAAATAGAATGGTCTGGAACACTTCTACGGTATCTTGGAAGTTTTTCAAGTTCTATTGTCAGTTTTGCAAGCTCTGGTCTGGTTATAATGATTTTTCTAATTTTTATGCTTTTAGAAAATCCATTTGCACCTAAAAAGCTTATTCTCGCTTTTGAGTCAGATAATGGAATAAGAATAAGCAATATTTTAAACAGAATTACAGCTCAGGTAGTAAAATATCTTAATTTAAAGTTTTTTATAAGTATTGGTACTGGTATATTGGTTTGGTTTTCTCTTTTTTTAATTGGTCTCGATTTTGCTCCAATGTGGGGAGTATTGGCTTTTCTTCTAAATTTTATACCCAGTGTAGGTTCTGTGATTCTAATGATTATTACTATACTAATGGGCTTTATACAATTTTATCCTGAACCTGGAAGAATAATTGCTGTTATTATTTCAATGGTTGGTATTCAGCTAACTATTGGTAATTTTATTGATCCCAGACTGCAGGCAAGCAGACTGGATATTAGTCCAATAGTTATACTTTTTTCACTTGTTTTCTGGGGTTGGATCTGGGGCATAGTTGGAATGTTTCTTGCTGTTCCACTTACTGTAATTGTTCAGATTATTTGTCAGAATATTCCTTTTCTTTATCCAGTGAGTATTTTAATAGGAAGTGGTAGAAAAATTGAACATTTGGAAGAAGATAAAATATTAAAAACAGAAGAAGATTAAAGTAATATATAAAGAAGGAAATAAATGGATCGTAAACGTATACTAACAGGGGACAGACCCACAGGGAAATTGCATCTTGGACATTACGTAGGTTCTCTTGCAAACAGAGTAAGATTACAGGATGAGTATAATTG
>DAOVSY010000231.1 GCA_030633365.1 Spirochaetaceae bacterium
AATATAATTTTTAATATAGCAACTCCACCTTCTCTTTATGGAATAATTGTAAAGAATTTGTCTTTGGCAAAATTAGTCAATAAGGGACAGAATGCCAATCCTTTCCAACGTGTTATTGTGGAGAAACCTTTTGGAAGGGATTATGATTCTGCTGTAGCTTTAAACGAAGAATTACTTTCATACATAGATGATGAACAGACTTATAGAATTGATCATTACCTTGGGAAGGACACAGTTCAGAATATACTGGCTTTTAGATTTGCTAATTTAATTTTTGAAAATGTGTGGAATAGAAATTTTATAGATCATGTACAAATTACTGTTTCAGAAGAGCTTGGGGTTGGTCATAGAGCTGGATATTTTGACAATTCCGGCCTTGTAAGGGATATGCTCCAAAACCATATGCTTCAGCTTCTTTCTCTTGTTGCAATGGAGCCACCTGCAAAATTTGATGCTGAACTAATTCGTGATGAGAAGGTAAAAGTAATGAGGGCTATTCGCCCATTTAAGGATATTTCATCACCCTCAACAATTATAAGGGGACAGTACAAAGAGGGCACAATTAATGGTGAACAGGAAAAGGCATATAGGGATGAAGATGGTGTTGCTCCAAATTCCTCTACAGAAACCTTTGTTGCTACCAGACTGTTTATAGATAATGTTAGATGGGAAGGGGTTCCTTTCTATATGAGAGCAGGAAAAGCTCTTAAAGAGAAAAAAACCCAAATTACTATTGTATTTAAAGAAGTTCCCCACAGTATGTTTGTAAAGGATATTAAAGAAAATCCTCTGGAACCAAATGTTTTAATTTTTGGTATTCAGCCTGAACAGGGTGTTTTTCTGAAGTATCAGGCGAAAGCACCAGGATCCAAAATGTGTCTCTATCCTCTGGATATGGATTTTAATTATGCAGATGTATACGGCAGTGAACTTTCTGATGATTATGAGACTCTTTTATTGGATTGTATGATAGGAGATCAAACCTTATTCTGGAGTAAAAAGGGTGTTGAAGTATCATGGGATCTAATTACTCCAATATTGAAAGAATGGGATAAGTCAAGTTTTGATGACAAGAAGATAAAACTTTTTTTCTATGAGGCTGGTTCCTGGGGGCCAAAAGAATCTGAAGAGTTTATAAAGAATGACGGCAGAAAATGGATAGTTAAGTAATGGATTTAATTAATTTTGATAATAAAGAGCAGATGAGTCTTGCTGCAGTAAGCTTTACCAGAGACCTTATTAAAGAAAAAACTTTTGGAGGGGACGTTTTTACAATTGCTCTCTCAGGCGGGAGTTCTCCTGTCCGTTATTATGAGCTCCTGGCAGAAGAAGAAATTGACTGGACACTGGTAAATATTTTTCTTGTAGATGAACGAAAAGTGTCTATTGACCATTTGCACAGTAATTTCAGGATGATAAAAAAAGCACTTCTCTCTAAAATTGATATACCACTGGAAAATTTATTTCATTTTAAAACAGACATTATTTCAGTATCTGAATGTGCTTTAGAGTATGAAGATCGTGTCAGAAATGTATTTACAGACAGTTATCCAGTATTTGACCTTATTGTACTTGGTGTAGGTCCGGATGGACATACAGCATCTCTTTTCCCGGGAAAAGACCATACAGGGGAACAACACAGGCTCTTTATATCAACTCTTGCTCCAAAACCATTTGATGTACCGGAGAGACTGACTATGACCTTGCCTCTTATAAACAGAGCAGAAAAAAGAGTTTTTATTATTTCAGGGAAAGGAAAAGCAGCAATGGTTCAGAGGGTTATTGATGAGGATAAATCTATTCCTGCAGGGCTTATAAACTCAAATAGTACCATTTTTTTTGACAATCCATTTTAAACAAGCATTCAGAAACCTTTTAGAAAGCATTGTGAAAGGTATAGTTAAATCATATTGCATGATCTATCTCAATTTAATATACTAAGCCACAATAATATTGTAATAAAAGAAAAATATTCGGAGGAATTATATGAATTTAGAAGGTGTAAAAGCAGCAGCACTCAGTATTCGTTCATTATCTATGGATCAGGTTCAGGCTGCAAACTCAGGACATCCCGGTCTGCCCATGGGGTGCGCAGAACTTGGAGCGTTATTGTATGGTGATGTTCTAAAACATAATCCTAAAGAACCTAAATGGATTGATCGTGACAGATTTGTACTCTCTGCAGGTCATGGATCAGCTTTTATATATTCTCTGCTTCACTTATCTGGATATAATCTTCCATTAGCCGAACTAAAACGTTTCAGACAGATGGGGTCTTTAACTCCTGGTCATCCTGAATTGAATCATACCGAAGGTGTTGAAACAACGACAGGCCCACTTGGAGCAGGTTTTAGTAATGCTGTGGGTATGGCTGTTGCAGAAACTTTTCTCGCTGATAAGTTCAATACAAGTGACGCTGCAGTAATAGATCACTATACTTATTCTCTTGCAGGTGATGGATGTATGATGGAAGGCCTTACATCTGAATCAGCTTCTTTAGCAGGGCATCTTGGCCTTGGAAAACTTATTGTTTTTTATGACAGTAACAAAATAACCATAGAGGGTTCTACAGAGCTTGCATTTACAGAAAATGTAAAACTGCGTTATCAGGCTTATAACTGGCAGACTCTTGAGGGTGATATGCATAATCCGGAGGATATTGCAAAACTTATCAATCAGGCTAAGGAAGAGACAGCAAAACCAACCATAATTATACTTAAATCTATAATTGGAAAAGGTTCTCCCAATAGAGAAGGAACAGCAGGAATCCATGGAGCTCCGCTTGGAGATGAAGAAATTGTTTTAACAAGAAAAAACCTTGGTATTCCAGTAGATGAATCTTTTTATATTCATCCAGAGGCAGTTAAATATTTTGATGAAAAGAAAAGTACAGCAGGAAGTAACTATACCAAATGGATGGAATTATTTACTGCCTGGTCAAAGAAAAACCCAGAACTAAAAAAAGAGTGGGATCTTTTCTTTTCCACTGATACGGACTTAAGTAATGTTCAGTGGCCTGAATTTAAAATTGGTGACAGTGCAGCTACCAGAAAAATAAGTGGAGCTGCAATTAAGGCTCTTTCCAATGCAGTTCCTAATCTTATTGGAGGGTCGGCAGATCTTGCTCCTTCAAATAATACTGCAATGGATCATGGAGACTACAGTATTTCAAACAGAGGTGGAAGAACCCTCCATTTTGGCGTTAGAGAACATGCTATGGGAGGAGTTGCCAATGGCTTACTACTGCATGGTGGACTCCGAGCTTTCTGTGCAACATTTATGGTTTTTGCTGATTATATGCGTCCTACAGTTAGACTTGCAGCTCTTATGGGCCTTCCCACAATCTTTATTTTTACCCATGATTCTGTATTTGTTGGAGAAGATGGACCTACTCACCAGCCTGTAGAGCATTTGGCTTCCTTAAGAATTATTCCAAATGTCACTGTTCTTAGGCCAGCTGATGCTGAAGAAACAGTTGAAGCCTGGAAAATGGCAGTGGAAAATACAGCAGGGCCAACAGTTCTGGCTTTAACAAGACAGAATTTAACTGTCTTTGCAAAAAATGACTCCAACTGGAAGGAAACAATCCGGAAGGGTGCATATATTGCATCTGATTGTAATGGAAAACCTGATGTTGTTGTTGTTGCCACAGGATCAGAAGTAAATCTGGCAATGGATGCAGCAATGGCTTCTGATAAAAATGTAAGAGTAGTTTCCATGGTTTCCAGAGAAACATTTATTGCACAGGATAAAGCCTTTAAACAGAGCTTAATTCCTGCAGAAACAAGAACTGTTGTAGTTGAAGCTGGAGTAAGATCCGGATGGGGTGGAATTGCAACATCTGCAGAAGATTTTCTTACAATTGATACTTTTGGAATATCAGCTCCCGCAGCAGATATAAAAAAACACTTCGGGCTGACTGTTGATAATTTGGTAAAAATTATAGGTTAGGCGTATCACGTAGGGGCGACCGACCGGTCGCCCCTACGTGATGTGACCATCAACACAATTGTCCTGATAGTACCCTACGCTGCCTGTTCTGCTCTCTTTCTTGGCATCTGCATAAGATAAATACCACCATATACAGCAATAGCTATCAATGATGCAATTGCCCCATTGGCTCTAATAAAACTTCCAATTAAATGTGGTCTAAGTAGAGTAAAAGCAACTATCCCAAGAAGAATCCCCTCATACCACCTATTTTTCTGAGTAAAATAGCCTTGAGTTAAAGCGGCAAAAGCAAACATAGCAATGACACTTGTCAGGAAAATCCACATAACATGCCATACACTTGTTATTCCAATTAAAAGAAGGTCAGTATTAAAAATAAACATAAATGGCAGAATTGCAGTTCTTATATCATAGGTAAAGCCCTGGAGACCTGTCTTAATAGGATCTGACTTGGCTATTGCCGCTGCGGCAAAGGCTGCCAGACCTACAGGCGGAGTATCATCAGCCAGAATACCAAAGAAAAATACGAATAAGTGTGCTGCTATAAGAGGGAATACAAATCCATTTTGTGCACCTAATGTTACTATTACAGGAGCTGTAAGAGAAGCCATTACAATATAGTTGGCAGTTGTAGGCAATCCCATACCCAATATAAGACTTGCAATTGCTGTAATTATGAGAATTAGATAAAAATTTCCTCCGGAAAGAACTTCAATTACTTCTGTAATAATTCCACCAAGTCCCAATGTTACTACACCTACAATTATTCCTGCAGAAGCCACTGCTACACCTATTCCCATCATATTTTTAGCACCGGCTATAAGAGCCTCACCAATCTGGTAGACACTCTTTTTAGCAGCCTCAATTGGTGTCATATTATGTTTTTTTGCAGTTATAATGTTCTGGGCTGGAATAATGACTGCAAGTGCTATTATAGCTCTGAAAGCCGCTAACTGTGCCGAATGACGCAGAACTACCAGTTCAAATATTAGAAAAAACAATGGAATTGTAAAATGTATGCCTTTTACAAAAGTGGGCCAGAATTTTGGAAGCTCATTTCTTGGAACTCCCTTTAAGCCTAACTTGGATGCCTCAAGATGTGTAATATACATAAGAGCAATATATGATACAACTGCAGGTATAAATGCTGCCTTAATAACCTCAAAATACTCAAGGTTACAATATTCAGCAATAATAAAAGCGGCAGCTCCCATAATTGGAGGCATCAACTGTCCATTTGTACTGCAGGCAACTTCTACAGCCCCTGCTTTGTAG
>DAOVSY010000330.1 GCA_030633365.1 Spirochaetaceae bacterium
AAACTTTTTTAGGTGTAATCTCTCCGCATTCAAAATAAATGTATACTCATACCGGGTAGGAGAACAAGATGAAAACATTAGAAATAAAACAAAAGGCAGAAGATGTAGAAATAGTTAGTTTAGAAGAACTGATAGAAAATGAATATGATATGGAAGGTAATCCATTTGATACAACAGGAACAGGTTATCATGATGATGACTTTACTGAAATAACATTTGTATTGAGAGAAGGACATAAGTGGTCCGATGGAGAACCCTTTAATGCAGATGATATGGTTTTTTATGTAAATGATATCCTCCTTAACAAAGAGATCCATAAGGTTATTCCTTCTCCATGGAGCGCAGCAGTTCCAGCTATAGAAAAAATTAATGATATAACTGTAAAAATAAGTTTCGAAAATGCGTTTCCGGGTTTACTCTACTATCTTGGAGGAAATGGATCTACTTTTGATGCATTTGCACCAAAACATTTTCTTTCGCAGTACCATATTAAATATAATTCAAATGCAAATAAAGAAGCAATTGCAGCCGGATATGATAACTGGGTACAGCAGTTCGGCACTTACTGGAATAAATGGAAAGATGCAATAGTTGCAGGCCCTGAGGGTGTTAAAGTTCCAACCCTTGAAAGCCATTATCTTATTGAAGTACCGACAACACAGCGTCGCCTATATATTGCAAACCCCTATTACTTTAAGGTAGATACTGCAGGAAATCAGCTTCCTTATGTTGATTATCATTATGAAAGATTTCTTGAAAAACAGTTATGGCCTCTTGAGATTATGAACGGCAATATTGATCAGAAAGCCCAGAGTATGGCTTTAACTGATTTTACAATATTAAAAGAAAATGAAAAAAATGGAAACTATAAGCTTCAACTTCCATCCGGACAAGTTGGACCTCCAATATTATTTAACCAGACAGCCCAGGATCCTGCTTTAAGAGAGATCTACAGTGATGTCCGTTTCAGATATGCCATGTCCCTGGCAATTAATCGAAATGAAATTAATGAGGCCCTTTTTCTGGGACTTGGTACCCCTCTTCAGGCTATGCCTTTAAATGTACCCTATGTAACAGATGCAGACAGGGAATTCATGGTTGATTATGATCCTGCAAAAGCTAATAAACTGCTGGATGAAATGGGACTTAAAATGGGATCTAATGGAGTCAGACTTCGTTCTGATGGAAAAGAACTTACAGTTCTGTGGGAATATACCCTTCAGTATGTAGGCACACCGGATTTTCCAGCACTTATCTCAGAATACTGGGGAAAAGTTGGTGTAAAAGTACTGCTTAAAGAGGTAAATACCCAGCTTACAAGAGATAAACAAAAATCAAATACTCTTGACATTACGAGTGAATGGTTTGCTCCTTTTGAACCAAATATGATTTCAAGCCCAGGTCTGTTTATGCCTCCTTATGCTTCAGCATGGCCTATAATGGGTCTGCCATGGATGGACTGGAAGACCAGCAACGGTGCTTCAGGTGAAAAACCACCGGCATGGGTATTAGATCTCTGGGAAATAGGAGACGAATGGGTTACCCTTGTTCCGGGAACAGCAAGATATCTTGAACTTGGAAAAGAGATTATAAAGATCAACAAGGAGAATCTTCCTGTCATTGGTACTCTTGGTGATATCCCACTAATAACAGTAGTTTCAGAAAGGCTTGGGAATACACCGGAATGGTCAATTAACAGTACGTTCTTTGCTTATTCTTATCCGTACCGTGCTGATCAGTGGTTTATTAAATAGATAAAACAGTTTTCTTCTAAAATAATTCCGAATTCGGACAAACCTGTCCGGGTTCGGTTTTTACAAATCAGTTAATATTTTTTAAAAAGGGGTATACACAATGCTTGAGTTATTTGTACGCCGTCTTGGGACAACGTTTGTTACTATGTTTTTATTATCAATCGTCGCCTTTATACTCATTCAGCTTCCTCCTGGAGATTTTGTAGATTCCTATGCAGGGAAAAAGACCCAGGGAGGAGTCGTTGTTACCCAGGATGAACTGGATGCAATGCGCAGCAGACTTGGTCTTGACAGACCAATCTACCAGCAATATGCAATATGGATGGGTGATCTGCTTAAGGGTGACATGGGGTATTCATGGGAATACCACAGGCCGGTAAAAGAAGTGATTGGGGAAAGAGTATCCATGACTCTTATCCTCGCTTTTTCAACTCTTATTTTTACATATGTTGTAGCGATCATTATTGGTATCTACTCTGCAGTCCGGCAATATTCAATAGGTGATAATGTAGCTACAGTTATTGGATATCTGGGTCTTGCAACACCAGGATTTTTATTAGCATTGATTCTAATGTTTCTTGGACAAAAATGGTTTGGAGTGAGCGTTGGGGGATTGTTTTCTCTGGAATTTCAGAATGCCCCCTGGAGCTTTGCAAAATTAATGGATCTGTTTTCCCATCTATGGGTACCAGTTGTTGTTCTTGGTATGGCAGGTACTGCATTCCAACTTCGTACAATGCGTGCAACCCTTCTTGATGAATTAAACAAAATGTATGTAACATCTGCAAGATCAGGTGGAATCCCTGAATTTAAACTGCTAATGAGGTATCCGGTCCGTATGGCACTTAATCCCATAGCATCAACTCTTGGATGGGAATTAAGTAAAATAATATCCGGAGCTCCCATAATCGGTATAGTTTTGTCTCTGCCTACTTTCGGCCCTCTGTATATAAATTCACTGTTAAATCAGGATATATATCTGGCAGGTGCATTAATACTTATCATGTGCTCTCTTGTTATAATAGGTACTTTTATATCAGATATACTTCTTATGATTCTGGATCCCCGCTTAAGACTTGGAAAGGCAGGTGTAAAATGAAAGATACAAATATTGCTGATACTGCCATTACCGTTGTTAACAGAAGAGATCTTGCTACTCACTGGCAGTTGATGTGGTGGCAGTTTAAAAAAAATAAGATGGCTATTATAGCTGGAAGTATACTTCTTGCTTTTATCATAATAGGGGTTTTTGCTGAATTTATAGCTCCTTATTCTTCTGGAAGCCGTAATAAAAGTTATCTGCAGTCGCCTCCTATGAAAATCCGTCACTTCGATTCGGAAGGGAAATTTCACTTCCAGGCCTTTATTTACGGCTGGGATAATAAACGTGATCCTGAAACTTTCAAATTACGCGCTATTGCGGATACATCAAGGATTATTCCAATTCATTTATTTGTAAAGGGAGAACCATACAAAGTTTTGGGACTGTTCGAAATGAGCCTTCATCTGTTCGGAGTCAAAGAGGGGATGATAAATATATTTGGAACTGATCAGCTTGGGAGAGATATTTTTTCAAGACTGATGTTTGCAACAAGAATCTCTCTTTCTGTTGGGGCCATAGGTGTATCTTTTGTATTTTTAATCGGACTGATTATGGGAGGTATAGCCGGATATTTCGGAGGCATAGTAGATGAAATAATTATGCGCATGATGGAATTCCTACGGTCTATTCCAACACTTCCACTCTGGCTGGCTCTTGCAGCAGCACTACCCAGGGAATGGTCTGCTTTAAAGGTCTATATTGCGGTAACAGTAATTCTTGCATCTGTTGGATGGACTAATCTTGGTCGGCGTGTTCGCAGTAAACTTCTTTCAATGAGAGAAGAAGATTTTATTCTTTCCGCCAGACTGGCAGGATGTACAGACAGAAGAATTATTGTCAATCATATGCTTCCATCTTTTATGAGTTATATCATCGTCGATCTTACAATCTCGTTCCCATATATAATACTCGCCGAAACTTCCTTAAGTTTTCTGGGCCTGGGTCTTCGGGAACCTATTGTCAGTTGGGGTGTTCTTCTCTACTCGGCACAGAATATTCATACTCTCTCACAGATACCATGGCTT
>DAOVSY010000280.1 GCA_030633365.1 Spirochaetaceae bacterium
AATTAATGTATATCAGCTAAAAAGGCATTCTATTGAAAATTATTTTGATCTTTCTGCTATAAGAAAAGTTATAGGTGAAGGTGTACCAAAAGATTTGGGAACACTGGAATCCCATATTTCGGTAGATGCTCAGCTTGGATTATCCATACAGCATAGGTCTATAAGAATTCAAAACAGTGAAATAATTAACCAAATGGATCTTTCCCGGATGGAGGGTACAGATCTTCTTGCATTTTGCCTTAATATTAAAGCTGCCCTGGATAATAAACCACAAATAGAATTTATCCCTAAAGATCATAAAATTATTGAATTTGCAGAAAAATATGCATAGATCTATTCTTCTTCTTTATCATCCTTTTCCAGATCAATAATATCATCCAGATAAATTACAATACCAAGTTTTGAACTATTACCAATACCAGTAGCAAGGCTGTAATTCCAGGTAGTGCTTTCTGTTTCAAGTCCTGCAACACTCTGCTGATTTGTTACACCCGTAACCTGTAGTGACAAATTATATTCTACAAAAAATGATAAAAAATCCAGAATAAATACTTCTACACCCAGAAGACCTCCGGTAGAAATAGGGTATTCTATAAGTTTACTCCAGTTATCAGGGTCGGATTCAAACTTCTCAGTTTCGTATGCAACATGAAAAAATAAGCCCCAGTATGGTGATATTTTCCCGGTACGGAGATGCTTTTCCATAGCCAGGCCTGATCCTACAACAAGTTTGTTTGTACTGCTGGAGAGGGAAAAATCTACCATAAACCGGTAAAACCAGGATTCTCCACGATATTTAAATCCAACACCACCCTGATATCCCTCAATATCAAATAGAATATTATCAGTATTAAAAATAAAACCTGTTTTTTCCAAAAAATCAGACTTAGTCTTTTCTTCTGCAATTTCAACTTCTTCAACACCCTCTTCCGCTACTGCGGCAAAGCCTGCAAAAAATAACATAAAAAACACTATTGCTATTACTTTTCTCATTTTTTACCTCTTATTCCTCAAAATACCAGTTAACATACCATCCACTCATCGGTTTTGCTGAAACATCAAGTGAAGTATGTAATTCCGATTCAATTCCTTCTTTATTTATATAACTAACTGCGAAATCATAGACACCGTAATCCAGTTGCTCTTCCGAAATAAAGAACCACCCCTCTTTACTGGCTGGAATATCAGATAAATAGTACCATTTAAAAGTTCCATGATCCCTATAATGTAAACGAAAAATAGATGTATCTGCCCGATTGTCTGAAAGATCATTACAGGATGAGTCCCATTGAAGGGAAAAAAACTGCTGATTTACAATTATTTCTGTTGGTCCAAAATTTATGTCCATACTTGCAATGAGCTTGCAGGAGCTTAGAGTAACAATTGTAATTAAAATAAAAATTGTTAAATACTTTTTTCTCATAGTAGAAATAATAGCACATACAATAAGAAAAATCAGTGGTAAAGTACTACTAAGATAATTAGTTAACATACAAAATTGAATTACACTTTTGGATCTGGGCAATCTCACTGAACCTGTTTATATCTCTATTCACACAAATCATACAAATAAATTTCAATTACTTATGATCTAACTATTTCCCTGTAAAGGAGATAGTAGTTTTTTTACAAATATAAATTATTTTGGCACGCCTCTTGCAATGTAATTATACACAATATTAGGAGGCGAGTATGAACAAAACAAAAGGTATACAAAAAAGTAATATAACGAAAGGGTTCTCTTTCCTGACCCGGGCATCAGTTTTAATCAGTCTGAGTGTCCTGCTGATTCTTGGTTTGGGCCTGTCGGGCTGCAGCTTTCCGGATAGCGGAATAGATGCCAATGAGGGAGCTCTTGTAATATCCATTGGGGGAGAAACATCAGCCAGTAGGAGTCTTCTTCCGAATATCGATATGGATCCGGCCCTGTATCAAATTAGCGGGTCCGGTCCGGATGGAGCATCTTTTACAACATCCTCAAGTGGAGAAGACAGCTATATAAATGGACTGACGATTGGTGAGTGGCAGATATCGGTAACAGCCATGAATACTGTAGGAGATCCGATCGGTTATGGAGAAAATACAGTTTTAATTGAAGGGTCAATGCAGTCCTCAATAATAATCGATATAGTGCCCCTGACCGGGACTGGAACTCTGACTCTTTCAGTAAACTGGCCGGAAGCTGAAGTTGCAAACCCCGGATTTACTGGTGTTCTGACCGATTCTGCAGGAGTTTCTCAATCCCTTGTTTTTATTATAGGTACAGGCAAAGCAGATTTTACCAATACCGGGATTACTGCAGGATATTATACTCTAAGCCTTCAGCTGTTTGATGGAGAAGATGTAATTGCAGGATTGGTGGATACAGTAAGAATTGTCCAGGATGCGGAAACTATAGGTACATATTCCTTTACAGATCTAAATCATCCAACTGGAGATGTTGAAATTATTATAATTGTTGATCTGGATACTCCTTTGGAAGTTACAATTACCGGAACTGTGGACATACTAAGTTATGGTACAAATATGACAGCTCTGATGCTTGTAGCGAACCCAGGAGAAGATATAATAAATTACCAGTGGTATCTTAACGGTGGTTTTCTTGGTACAGGTGAAACTATTACCTTTGGTATGGATCTTAGATCCGGAACATACCGCCTGGATGGGGTAGCTATTAGCGCAGATGGAGAGCGATCAGGATCAGCTTTTCATAGTTTTACTGTGGAATAAAAGCAGTGGAATAATAAAAAATAGAATATATAAAAGTGGTTATTGAAACGTCCGGTGAAAGCCGGGCGTTTTTTGAGTAGAAAATGATGAACAGCACAAAAAGCTCAATAGGATATTGAATTTTTATAGATAATTATCTATTTTAATAAGATGAGTACACAAGATATGATAGAAAAAGCTTTAACTTTATCTCCAAAAGAAAAATCTCAACTAATAGAAGTACTTCTTATGAGTCTTGATGAACCTGATATTAAAATAGAAGAAATCTGGAATAGTGAAATTGATAAAAGATTAGATGCAGTTGAGGATGGCCCTACAATGACCATACCTTACGATAAAGTATTTTAATTGATATTTCCTGATTTATTATGAGAAAGCTAATTCTATGTTAAATTTCTTGTATTTGTATTAACCCGTTTATGTAAATCATTTAATCCAAGAATAATTGCTGTTTTTAGAACATTCTGATAGCCCATTTTCATGTATTTATCCAATTCATTTGCATCAGCATAAACTAATTCAGAAATGTTCATAGTTATTCTCTTTGTTCCTGCCTTAGCATATTTTATTACACCAGAGTCTTTCAGTTCTGATGAGAAATCATTATTTTCATAATATGAAGTTTCAATCCTGGATTTTCCCATTAATAATCTCCTTAGGTTGCATAGGCGAGCAGGAAGCTTGCTTCCGACCAGCCTTAGGTTGCATAGGCGAGCAGGAATCTTGCTTCCGACCAGCCTTGTCAAAAACAGTCTTTTCATTATTTCTCATTTTCCTGATAGTTATCAAGTTGCTGGTTTCTCTGTTGACTACAACCAGAATATACTTATTGTTAACTACTCCAAAATAGAGATCAACCGTTTTATCTTTCTTGCTTGGAATAACAATAATATTGACATCATTGTTTACTATAGAAAGAATTTCTTTTTTTGAAATTTCTCTTTCTTCAATTCTTTCAATAATGTGATTTGAAAAGCTCCACATACATATATAATATGTCTTTTGTATGGTGAAGTCAAGATTGATTTTACCAATTAGATGCAAAAAAAAACCGGTGCTTCGATACTCAGAACCCCTTATTTGTTAAAATTTTTCTGACTGTTCAATATCTCTATAAAAATTTACATGTACACCTAAAGCAATTAATTTTCTGGTTTTAGGATCCCATTGATAAGCCAATAGATTCTCCTGCTTTACCATTTTAAATTTATATATCCATACATCAGAAAGGTTACCTTTTTTCTGGGTGCCGATCATTGGATTTTTACTTATTTCTGTTATAGCTTTATCCAGGTCTTTTATTTGGTTTTTATGTAATTTTTTCCTTCTTTTTGCAAACACATGTGTTTGTAAAACTTCGATTTCTATCTTACCCGAATTCATAGGGTGTTAATTCTCCATTCAGGGCCTCTTCCCTCCCAATTAATATTTCCTGGAGAATACTAAAGGATAAATCCGGATTATCTTCTAAAATTTCTCCCATCTGTGCCCAGTATTCAATTTGTTTGGCAACTGAACGATGCATTACCCGGGAACGACTTTTTGCCTTATCTGCTAAAGGCTTGGAAATCCTTACTGCTATGGACATATAAAACTCCTCATTTATAGTAGCATTATATATTAAAGTGTGGCAATTTACAACAAATCCCATCACAGGGTATAGCACTGTGTTATTTCGCCCCTGCAGGGCTGAAGAATTGAGGTTCTTCTATCGGAGGGCTGCACCCTCCGTTTAAATATGGCACCCCTGGTTGCATGGGCGAGCAGGAAGCTTGCTTCCGACCAGCCCCTTCGGGGCTGGATTCTGCACCGATAAATTAATTAGCAAA
>DAOVSY010000172.1 GCA_030633365.1 Spirochaetaceae bacterium
CACCTTTTTTTATTGGTGCAATAATATTATTTGGAATATTTATTTTTGTTTGCAGGATTGCTGCTTTATTGGTAGTAAGTGTAATAACGGGTATTTCCGGATATTTTATTTCTACTGAAGATTTTCTACCTTTCCAAATTTTAAGAGATATTATTTCCGGTACTGTACTTTTTATATTTCTAAAATTATAAATGCCGTAGGATAAGAGATTAACTCCGTCTATTGCCCTTAGTAATGAACCTTCCTGGGTATTCTCCCCTTCACCTCCAAGTATTACAGCAATTAGTCTCCTTTCCTCTGTCTGTTTATCTGCAATCTTTGCTGTAAGAGCAATATTATAACCTGATTCATCTATGTACCCTGTCTTTCATGAGTGTACAGGCGGAAAGGGGATAAGAAGAGTATTTCGGGTTTACGTGTGAATTGGTCCATAAACTGATGCACCATTTGTTTTCCAGTTTTTCTCTTTGGGATAGGTAAAAGAGCTTACAGAATGAAGTTCATTTAATGCTTCCGGGAATTTAGTAATATATTCTGCACAAAACTGTACAAAATCGGCTGCTGTAACTCTATTTTCTGAACTTAAGCCTGAGGCATCTTCAAAATGAACAGATTTTAAACCAAGTTGTTCTGCCTCAAGATTCATTATTCTGACAAAACCTTCGACACTTCCTGCAATTCTTTCCGCTATAGCAATAGCTGCATCATTACCTGAGGGAACTGCAAGGCCAAGCATTAGATCCTCTATAGAAACTTCCTGGCCTTCCTCTAAAAACATAAGAGATGAATGAGGTGGAAGGGATCTGAAATCTGCATTTCTACTTATTCTTACAAGCTCTTTTTTTGATACTGTCCCCTCTTCTATTCTTTTATAAACTACATACAGGCTCATTAACTTTGTCATTGACGCTGGAGGAATATTTTTTGTGCTGTTTTTTTCATATAGAACTGTTCCTGTAAGACTGTCTATAAGTATTGCAGATCTGGCATTGATAATTGGTTCTGCAGATAGAGTTATTGTCAAAACGAACAGTACAAAAACAATTAGAAATTTTATTTTCAAAGTTAACATCCAGATTGAGTAGTATTTAAAGATATACTATACTAAAAATTATTATCTTCAAACAGTGAGGTTAATTTTTAATGGAAACAATAAATAGTGATGAAAAAATTGGTGAATGGTTAATTAGAGCTGGAGCATTGTCATTAACTGATGTTGAAACTGTATTAAAAGAACAAAGAGAAGGCAATGAAAGCCTTTTTGGTATAATTGCAATGGAACTGGGTCTTATAGATCCTGATGTACTACTGGCATTTGCAGAAATAAAAGGACTATAAAATGGACTTAGCTTTTAACAACCTTGTAAGAGATATAATTGCAGCAGGTAAATATGCTGCTGCACAGCAGAATAAAGTTTCCCGGAGTATAAAAAAAGACGGATCTATTCTTACAAAAACGGATACAGAACTGGACAAACTTATTTCTGATAAAATTAATGAATATTTTCCTGATGCTGTAATTATTAGTGAAGAGAACCCATTACCATCCCAGGATACTAGCAGTAGTAAGTGGATATTTACTCTTGATCCTATAGATGGTACAGATTCCTACAGTCAGGGTATGCCTGGATGGTGTGTAGCTGTTGGCATACTAAATTCCAGCTTTGAACCTGTAGGCGCAATTGTTTTTGCACCTCGCTGGGGAACTGAGTCTGAGGGTGGTAATTTGCTGACCCTTGTACCCGGTGGAAGTATAAAAATTAATGGTAAAGATCTTGATATATCCAGTATGGATTTAGCTGAGAAAAGTGTAAAAAGGAATCAGATTATGATAGGTTCCGGACTTCACAAATATTTTGATTTTAGTTTATTTAACAATAAACTTAGAGTTTCCGGAAGTGCAATAATTAATATTGTTGGAACCCTTTTGCATAGTGATATAAAAGGATGTCTTATTACACCCTGCTATATATGGGATATTGCTGCAGCTCATGCACTGGTTAAGGCAGCAGGTTTGGATTTGGAGTACTATTCTGCCGGTAAGATAGACTATAAGACTTTGGCTGACAGAAGCATTGCTCCAGACCATTTTATATCCGGAACTCCAAAAACTCTTGAGCTTATTCGTAATAAGATTAAACTTAATCCTTGAAAAATATTACTTCTCCTATTTTACTGACACAAAATCTTAAACTTGTAATTGTAAGAGAGAGTTTTTCTAAAAAAGTTCTTGCTTATTATATTAGAAACAGAGACTCATTTAAAATATGGGAGCCCGGTCGACAGGAAGATTTTTATACTTCAGCTTATCATAAAACAGCTTTAAAGGAAGGATTAAAAAGAGTAAAGGATGGAAAAGAATACCGCTTTATGATATTTGAAAAAGATGATTTTGAACTAAATAAAGTTATTGGTGTACTTTCTTTTTCAAGCATAGTTCAAGGTCCTTTTTTATCATGTTTTGTTGGTTACAGCATTGATAATAAAATTCAAAATAAGGGATATATGACCCAGGCATTAAAAGCCGGTATAGATTTTATTTTTAATACTATTGGTCTACACCGTATTGAAGCTAATATTATGCCGAATAATATACCTTCTTTAAAAGTTGCAACAAAACTGGGTTTTAAAAATGAGGGTTTAAGCCCTAAGTATCTAAAGATAAATGGAACCTGGGAAGATCATGTTCATATGGTTTTGAGAAATGTAGAACTGGAATCCTAAAAAGATTTATGTTATTACGACCTTCTTCTATTTCATTGTCAGACTAAATACACCATCCCAGTCTTTTCCTGGAGTCTTTTTCATATTATCCTTACAGCGCTGAATATATTTTTTTGAGGGTCCGTCTTCCGGGATTATGTCAAGAACTTTGAAAAAGTTCTTCTGTGCTTTAACCCACTCTCTTTCCTCAAAAATATTAAGAGCTAATTGAAAGATTTCCATAGCTTCCAGAGTTTTATCATCTATCATACTTTTTTCTTCAATCAGTTCATATAAACGTACAGGTGTATTAATACCAACAACTCTTACCCTGTCCAGCTGTCTGACAGAAAAATCGGCCCCTCCTGAATTATATGTCTCTTCACTAACTAAAATGCCTGTTCCATACTGTTTATTTACACCTTCAAGGCGTGCCGCAAGGTTTACAGCATTACCCATAATTGTATAGTCCATTTTTTTAGGAGTACCCATATTTCCTACAACCATGTCTCCGGTATTTATACCAATCCTGGTAAACAGAGGAACTGGGCTCATCTGTTCCTTTAAGAAGTATTCATTGAGCTTTTTTTCTACTCTTCTCATCCTTACAGCAGAAAGGCAGGCATTTGCAGAGTGTTCTTCATATTCAACAGGAGCTCCAAAAAATGCAATAATTGCATCCCCTTCATATTTATCAATTGTGCCCTGAAGATCGAGAATTGTGTTACTCATCTCTGTCAAATAAGCATTTAGAAGTTTAACAAGATCGGTAGGATCAAGCTTCTCTGAAATTGTAGAAAACCCCTGAACATCTGTAAATATTGCAGTAAGTCTTTTCTTTTCTCCACCTAAATTCAGCTTATCGGGGTTTGAAACCAGTTCACTAATTACATCAGGAGACAAGTAATGGGAAAAAGCATTTCTTATAAAACTCTTCTCTTTTTCCAGCAGAAAGAAATTAACAATAAAAATAAAAATAGAAGTAAAAAATACCGATAGCACCGGTGCAAGAAGATTCAAATAAATTCCTGTTCCAAGAAAATAACCGCCACCAGCAGCTAAAACAAGAAGAGTAAAAATAAATCCTCCACCTACAGCATAAATAGGCTGAAATCTTCTGATTATTACCATTACCAACAGGGATAATAAAAGTGCCAGAATAGAGGAATACCACCAGGGACGATCATCTAAAAACTCTCCTGATAAAATTGTATTCAATGTAGAAGCATGAATTCCAACATTCATATACTCTTCCTCAAACGGAATAACTCCAATATCAGTAGTTGATGTTCCTGTCTGTCCTATAATACAAAACGAGCCATTTAATTCAGTAGAAATTTTTTCTCTGGATTCTATCAGACTGGTATAAACATCTTCTACAGAAGCAAAAACACCAGGAACCTCTGCTTTAATCTGAACATAATCATTTCGAAGATCCTCTGGGACTTCTGATGAGTAAATAACTTCATCTATATCAGCTAGCAAAGCATCCAGGGCATTACTGTTTAAAAAGTTTCCAACTTCACTGAAGAAATATTCTCTTACCTCTTTGTACTCCTGAACATCCTCTGGATCTCCACCTGTAAGGATGGAATTTTTTAAATCATCAGCATACATGTAGATTTCAATTAAATCATTTTCACTCTTAAAATAGGAGAGATATCCGGCATCATTTATGCTGCGGAGATTTTCCAAAAGCCTGTTTTCAAGTTCTTTATTTAAAACAAGTTCATAGTAGCTTAGATGCCTGAAACTTTCGATGTAATTTTTCTTCGGCCAGTTTATGAGCATACTTCCATCAACAGTTAAAGGTATATTTATATCTGCTGCTTCTTTTCCAGGAAAAACAGCATCTTTTAAAGTAACTTTATCTTTATATACATTTACCTCTGGATCCCCCAGGAGATCTAAAAGAGGAGCGAAGACAAGCTGGGGAAAGTAAAAATCTTCAAATTCTTCCACAAGAGAAACCCGGCGCATTACACCATCACCATCAACATTAACATTTGGAAACCCGGCACCTGCAGCATTCTTTAATATAGGAATAATTACAGGACGAATATCCAGGGCTGAAAATACAGAGCCATCCATATCATTAATATTATCAAGAGCAATATTTTCAAATGCATATTTTTTATGTTCTTCTGTAATAGTCCCCTCTACGTAGGGGAGCATACTTACTGTAAAAAATGATTTCCCAAAAAACCTGGCAGTCTGTCCAAGATAACTGTCATTATCCTGTGCAATATCTGATACTTTTTCCAGGAGAATCTCTTTTGATTCTTCATTAAGTAATTGTAAATCTGAAATATAATAAGCAGCATCTTCCATACTTATAAATCCTGCTTCAATAGCTGTAAATAAATCAGAAGTATTCTGTTCAATACTAAGAAACTCATTGGCAAACAAATTGGGAATATCCTCTTTTAATATTTTAGCATTAACTCCAAGAGGGCTTTGTTCTGTATATTCAATATCAAACAATGCATACTCAGCGCCCATTTCCTTCATGAGAATAAGACCATCTGCCATAATATCTCTGCTCCAGGGCCATACTCCAACCTGAGCAATTGAAGGGTCGTCTATATCTATCAGAACTATGGATTCATCCTCAGTTACAGCTGGCTTTATATGCAGAAGAATATCAAAAATAAGTTTTTCTCCTGCTTCAAAAAAACTGAATATACTTAATATTGAAAATATAAAAGCAACTGCTACCGGTATTATATAGATCTTTCCATATTTTTTTTTCATTTAGTCCCCACTGCTTATTTTGAAATAGAAATTTATAACAATATTTACTGACTTACTCCCCAAAAGGTGTATAATAAATATTATAACATGAAATGAGGTAAAAAACGGATGAAAATAAAAAGACTCTTATTTTTAGGGTTGCTACTTTCTTGCATTACATTTTTTTTAACTGCTCAATCCAATACAGTTATTGATGAACTTTTAGAAAAAGAAAATGCTGACTTTGGAAGAAGTTCGTATATGGTCTTAACTGCTTCCGGACTAATAGAAGATAATTCAACTATGTACGAATCAATAAAGTATCTAACAAAGCATGGGTGGGATATGGGGTATAAGGAACCAGGAGCATATATAACACTGGGAGAATATTCTTTTATGCTGATGCAGTATTTTGAAATAGACAGCGGTTTAATGTATAAAATTTTTCCTGGACCAAGATATGCGACAAGGGAGCTATATTATCTTAAACTGATAGACGATGATGGAAATCCAGGACGTTTAATTTCCGGAGAAGAAGTAATTAGAATACTGGGACGACTGATGGAATGGAAGGAGAGTACTATATGAAAATAATTAGTATATCCATAATTATTTTTACTCTTACCTTTGGAGTTTTATTTGCAGTTGATTTTGGCGGTAGTATTGATGGGACATCAATTATCTCATATTCAGAGGATCTTAGTGACTATAGAGAGAGTAATCTATCTTTGTGGCTTTCATCTGACTTTGGAAATGATATTAAATTTTTCTCCAAAGGAAGTTATACATATTCTACTGTTTCTCCATATTTATTTGAACTTGATTTTTTAAATATAAATAAAGAAAACGAATCAATATTCTCTTATACTGTAGGAAGACTTTGGACATCTGATTTCTCCGGATATATTTTTAATCATACTATGGATGGAGTAAAAGCG
>DAOVSY010000317.1 GCA_030633365.1 Spirochaetaceae bacterium
TCCTAAATTGCTTGGTTCAATGTTACAGTTTATCAGGGGTAGTTATGTATCCGGTAATAGAGGTGGCAGCTGCAACAGCAGGGCTCATTAAATGAACCATTCCACCTTTTCCCATCCTACCGTTAAAATTTCTATTTGTAGTGGAAGCACAAACTTCTCCACTTGCCAGAACTCCATTACTCATACCCAGACAAGCTCCACAGGTTGGATTTGTTACACAAAATCCAGCATCCATAAATATATCAATGAGACCTTCTTTCATAGCCTGCTTGTACACGGCGGGAGTTGCAGGAGAAAGAATACCTCTTACATCAGAACTAATTTTGTTGCCTTTAAGAACAGAGGCTGCTTCTCTAAGATCTTCAATTCTTCCATTTGTACAGCTTCCAATGTAAATTTGGTCAACCTTAATTTTTTTGCTACTATTTACTTCCTGGACTTCATCAGGTTTATAACCCACTGTTATCATTGGTTGAAGTTTAGATATATCATGATTAATTATACTTGAATAATTTGCATCTGAATCTGAGTGCCATTTGGAAAAATCTTCAAGAGCCTCTTCTTTAGAAGAATAATCATCTTTAATAAATTCCCATAGATAATCCACAGTCGTACTATCAGGATAACACACACCACTGGTTCCACCAGCTTCTATTGCCATATTACAAAGAGTCATTCTTTCTTCCATAGTCATTGTATCTACAACAGGACCAGTAAACTCCATCACTTTGTTTGTAGCACCATTAACACCTATTTTACCAATTATGGATAAGATTACATCTTTGGCATAAACATTCTTTTGAAGGGTTCCGGTAATATCAATTTTCATGGTTTCAGGATAGTGGAATGCGCATACTCCTTTGAGTATACCAACTTCTAAATCTGTAGTTCCTACACCTGCTGCAAAGGCACCGAAAGCACCATGGGTACATGTATGGGAATCTCCCATAATAATTGTATATCCTGGTCTTACAAAACCTTTTTCCGGAAACAGTGCATGGCAGACACCATTCTGGCCCACATCAAAAAAGTCTTTAATTCCCTGATTTCTTGCCCAGTCTCTCATAATCTTAGCCTGGGCAGCTGTTTTTGAATCTTTGGAAGGTGTAACATGATCAATTACAGCTTTTATTTTATCAGGGTCGAAAACTCTGTCCATTCCCCTTTCTACAAGATCATTTATAGCTACTGGTGTTGTTATTTCATGACAGAAAACAGCATCCAGTTTGATAACATTAATGTCTCCGGATGGATTGTCTATTTTATGTGTATCAAATATCTTTTCTGCTATTGTTTTTCCCATATTAACCTCAATGTTATTTAAAATACTTTTTGCAAAGTAATAATCAATTCGATTCTCTAAGGTATTTATAAAGAAAAAGTATTACTAAGTAAATAGGATAGATAATATCTGGAGCAATATTTTTTGTATTAGACACAGTCCCAATTAATCCCTGCTCCTGACTTGATATCATGAGCTGCTATTCGATTAAGAATAATATTGTAAAAGTCAGGGGAAAGACCAGGTGTAAGGAATTTTTCACTTCTTAACAAAGCAGTATTCTTTTCTGTGAAAATTTCATCTTTCCGAATATCTGTAATTGCCATTATTGATCTGTTTGTTGTTTTGTAATTATTTACTTCTGCAGGTGCCAGGTTTTTTATTCCCGTTCCCAATACTTTATTAATTTTATTTTTCCCGTATTTATCTTCAAGAAAAGATAAAGTTTCGTTTTGGCCCCTGTTTTCTGTTTTACGTACTTCCATACACATTCCCTTAAGTTCCAGAGGTGTAATAGCTATAGGATCATCAAGACCATCACCTTTTTTTGAAAGTGTAATATGCTTTTCTATTAGTGATCCCCCAAGAGCTGTAGAAAGAGTTGGAACAAGAACTGGATCTTCTGAATGATCCGATACTCCTACAGGTATACCAAATATTTTAGAAAGGGTTGGAATCAGATTAAGATTATATTCTTCTTCCGGAGCAGGGTATGAAGTTATACAGTGCAAAAGTGCAGCTCCATTTTTAGTATATTCAAGAGCTCTTTCAATATCTCCCAGGGTTGAAACTCCTGTGGATAAAATTACCGGGAGATCACTTACTTCCTTTAATAAAGGGTAATGATTAAGTTCCGGTGATGCAATTTTAAATCCTTCTACCCCTATTTTTTTAAGATTTTGTGCACTCTTAATGCCAAAGGGTGTACATAAAAAAGTTAAGTTGTTGGATTCTGTAATAGTTTTTAGTTCCTGATAAAAATCCAGCGGTTTTTCCAGCTCGGTGAATCTTTT
This sequence comes from Spirochaetaceae bacterium, assembly GCA_030633365.1. The sequence continues at coordinate 2,296 of DAOVSY010000317.1, forward strand.
ATACAATGGTATTTCACCACCAGGAAGTAAAACATTCCCTGTGTTTGGATGGATAATTTCCTCTGCTATAACGTATTGAAATTTTACACAATCTACACCTGCTTCAGATGCAGCAAAAATTAAATCTTCTGCTTTTTTTATATCACCATCATGGGATGTTCCAATTTCTGCAATTATAAATACAGGGTTTTTATTACCAATAAGTTTATTTTCTAATTTAATTATTTTATCACTATTTGTATTCATCTAATAGTTCTGCCTTCAAACTTTTTAGTTTTTCGGAAAGTGAAACTTTATAAATATGAGGATTTATAATTCTCTTATAGGAAGTATCAAAGCATTTTAAATTATTTTTTACAGTATTTTGTAATTCTATGATAGGTGGAGATTTTTTTAATCTTTTGCCTTCTTTCATTTTTATAGACAGCATTGCTTTTACTCTCCCGTAGTTTGAAAGAGTAAATTTGTCATGAAAGTACATTGGGTGATAAAATGTATATGGTCTTGTAACAGGAATATCTTCTTCTGCCAATGCAATTAGATCTGCTGCAGCACTTCCGTCTTTGTTAAAAAATCTATACACCTGTTTAATTCCAGGATTAGTAGTTTTAACAGCATTATTTGAAACTTTAATAGTTGCAACAATCTTGTTGTCAACTTTTTTAGCTGCAAGTTTGTATACCCCTCCAAAGGAAGAGTCTGTCCCTCCGGTTACAAGATTTGTCCCTACTCCCCATGTATCAATGCTTGCACCATCTGTAAGAAGTTGATGAATAATTTCTTCATCCAGATCATTGGAAACAACAATTTTTGTATTATTTAAACCAGCCTCATCAAGTCTTTTTCGTATTTCCCGGCTTAAATAGAAAAAATCTCCGCTATCCAGTCGGACAGAGATACATTTGCCTATTTTTTTCTGTTCAAGTCCTACAATAATTGCATTTTCAATACCTGAGCCAAGAGTATCATAGGTGTCAATAAGAAGAATTGTACTGTCAGGATAAAGTTCAGTAAATTTTCTAAAAGCCTCTAATTCAGAATCAAAAGCCATTATCCACGAATGAGCCATTGACCCCTTTACAGGGATTCCATATATTTTCCCTGCAAGTGTATTTGATGTGGCATCAGCACCACCAATAAAAGCTGCTCTGCTTGCAGAAAGAGATCCATTAAAACCCTGTGCCCTGCGTAATCCAAATTCCAAAATTGTGCTTTCTTCAGCAGCATAAGATACTCTGGCAGCCTTGGTTGCAATTAGAGTTTGGAAATTTATTGTATTAAGAATAAGACTTTCTATTAACTGAGCTTCTATTATATTGCTGTGAATACGTATAATAGGTTCGTTTGGAAATATTATGGCTCCTTCATCCATTGCATAAACACTGCCGGTAAATTTAAAATCTTTTAAATATTCCAGAAAATTATCTTTAAACACTTTTAAACTTTTAAGATAGGAAAGATCCTCTTTTGAAAAATGAATATTTTCCAAAATATCCAAAATATCACTCAGGCCTGTAAATATGGAGTACCCTCCGGAAAAAGGCTGTCTTCTAAAAAACATATCGAAAACAACATCTTCATTTTTTCCCTGAAGCATATAACCCTGCATCATTGTAAGTTCATAAAAGTCTGTAAATAAGCCTGAATATTTCATAATGCCTCCATAGACAGTATAACTTTTTATTATTAAGTCGTAAATGATACTTTATTAAAATAATTATTTCCAATAAAATAGGTTTGGTTGTATAA
>DAOVSY010000408.1 GCA_030633365.1 Spirochaetaceae bacterium
AAAATTTATTGTTTTTATGCTTTATATGTACAATATACTAATATTTTCTATATTAGTCAATAAAATATCAGAATCTTTATATACAAAAATGTCTGGCCATTTCTTTTTAAGAGAGGAAATATGATTTTCGTATTATATTAGATTGGAGAAGCAATAAAAACCGCAGAAATATTAACTGCGGTTTTAATGCTATGTATTTATTATATAAACTGTTTAATAATATCCAAAAAGACTAGGTATAAATGTAGAGATAATAGGCACATAGGCAATAATAAAAAGTGCAACAATCTCCACCAAAATAAATGGAATAATGGCTCGGCTTATCTGCCCAAGTTTAAGCTTTGTTATACTGCAAACTACAAACAGACAGGCTCCAACAGGAGGTGTCATAAGTGCAATATTGAGAGATAAAACCATAACAATACCAAAATGAATAGGACTCATCCCCATAGATACTGCTATTGGATGTAATATTGGTCCCAGTATTATTAGAGCTGCAGCAATATCCATAAACATTCCAACAATAAGCATCAAAATAATGATTAAAAGAAGAACAATTTTAGGATCCCCAGTAGTAGAAAGGAGAAAGTCTGCTATCATCTGAGGTACCTGGTTTATAGCAAGAACCCAACTAACAATTGAAGCTGTACCAATAATAAGAAAGACAACACCTGTAATCTTGGCTGTATTAACAAACATAGGAGGAAGATCGACAATCTTTAAACTTTTAAGAACAAAAAAACCTATTATAAGTGCATAAGCCACTGCGACAGCAGCCGCCTCTGTAGGGGTAAATATTCCGGAGAGTATTCCTCCAAGAATAATTATAGGCATTAATAATGGAATTATAGCATCCTTTAACCCTATAAGTTTTTCCATAAAAGTGGTTTTAGCACTTCTGGGATATCCCCTTTTAATTGAGATAATAGCAGAAAGAATCATAAGTAATCCACCAAGGACAAGCCCGGGAAGAAATCCTGCAGCAAAAAGACCAGCAATAGAAACATTCATAAGAGAACCATAAATTACCATCATATTGGAAGGTGGAATTGTGGGTCCAATTATAGAGGATGCTGCTGTTACAGCTGCTGAAAAATCAAGATCATATCCATCCTCTTCCATGGCTGGAATAAGCATGGTACCAATTGCTGCAGTATCTGAAACAGCTGCACCTGTCATTCCTGCAAAAAAGATACTTGCCATAATATTTGCATGTGCAAGCCCTCCTCTCCAGTGACCAACAAGAATATTGGAAAATTTTACAAGTCTTGTTGTAATACCGGTTTTATTCATAATTTCTCCGGCAAGAATAAAAAATGGCATTGCCATTAGAGTAAACATATCCAGACCAGAAAAGAACTGCAAAGGAGCCATTGTAAACATGGCAATATCCTGACCCATCAGATACAGTCCAAGAAGACCTGTTATACCAATGGTAAAGCCTATAGGAACACCAAGAACAAGTGCTCCGGCAAAAATAAATATTAACGAAATAAACATAGAATCTTCCTATTTATTAGATATCAATAATTTCACGTTCGAAATCAGCTGAACCTGGTTTTCCCAGATCGAGAATATACCTGGCTACCAGCTGAACCAGTCCAATTATCATTGCTACAGGTATCGCAAGGGTGGGGAGTACCATAGATATACCCAGGCCCTGAGAAATCTGCCATTTTGCTTCAATAACCATCTGAATTGAGTAGTAGGTCATTATTGCAAGAAATACCAATGTTACAAAAAATATTGCAGTTTCAAGAATAACCCTGAGAGTCTTAGATTTTGCGTTGTCAATAAGAATAGTTAAACCAACATGTCCTTTTTCTTTTATACCAATACTTATAGCCAAAGAAGCTGACCATATCATAAGATATCTTGACAATTCCTCTGTCCAGCTAAGAGGCATTCTCAGGACATATCGAAATACAACACCAAGTAATACAATAAAAGTCATACTCGCCATTGTCACAAGACAAAGATGAGTTACAATTTTATTCAACGAATTAGAAAATTTACTAATTAAATTAACAAACTTATTTTCTTTAGTATCCATAATCCTTCCTAAAAAAGACTGGAGCAGCCCTGAAAGAGTCTGCTCCAGTAAATATTTATATACTAAATTCTAGTAACCGAGTTCACTCTCAGCTGCTTCTATAGCACTAAGAAATTTATCAATCCAAACTTTACCTTCTCTGCCATGCTTATCTTCAAGAAATGCAGAAGCTGCAGGAATTGAAAGGTCTCTAAACTGCTTCATCTCTGCAGGAGTAGGTACATAAACTTTCATTTTGGACATAAGTACAGGAAGTCCTTTTTCTGTTGAGTCAATAATTCGACTTAAACCACGACCTGCAAGAATAGCAGTTTTAGCTGCATCATCAATAATTACTTTATGAGCAGCAGAAAGTCCATTATAAAATCTTGGGTTCATTACCCAGATATATGGAGCATAAATATGATTTGTAAGTGTAGCAAATTTCTGTACTTCATAAAATTTTGCCATGTTGATAATTGAAACAGGATTCATCTGACCATCAATTACACCAGTTTGCAGGGAAGTATAAACTTCTGACCATGCAATTGGAGTAGGAGATCCACCCAATGATTTAATAATTTCCATATGTAATGGAACAGTCATTGTTCTAATCTTAACGCCTCTCATATCTCTAGGTGATCTAATTTCTCTTTTGGAGTTAGTAATTGCAAAGAATCCTCCTGATTCACCAAAACCAAGAACATGAAAACCGGCTTTTTTTTCAATATCTGCGGCAAATGCCTGTCCAAAAGGACCATCATATACTGCATAACCAACATTATAGCTGGAAAAAACAAAAGGCATGTTTGTAATATCTATCATAGGATAGTATGTAGACATACCGCCGGTAGAAGAGATGTAAGACTGAATTATACCGCTCTTTACCTGTACCATAGTTTCTCTCTCTTTCCCGAGAACACCACTGGCAAAAATATCTACCTTAATTTCACCATTCGAATTTGCTTCTACTGCAGATTTAAATGCTGCTGCCATTGCAGCTGATGGAATATCAAACGGCTGCTGTGCATTAAGATGAGCAAGTTTGATTGTAATTTCTTTAGCGCTTAGGCTAAATGGTATAACAGAAATAATCAGAACGATTATTAATGTCATTAATAAACCCTTTTTCATATGTAACTCC
>DAOVSY010000028.1 GCA_030633365.1 Spirochaetaceae bacterium
CAGACTAACCTTCTCTCTATGAATGCTGCCATTGAGGCTGCTCATGCAGGTGATGCAGGAAAAGGTTTCGCAGTTGTAGCAGATGAAATTAGAAAACTTGCTGAATCAACTGCAGAGAATGCCCATGAAATATCAGATTCACTTACAGTGCTTATTAATCGAATAAACCAGACAGCAAGTGTAACTAAGGAAAGTGGGGACTCATTTAAAAAAATTGAAGTTGAAGTACGTAATTTTGTTCAGGCTTTTGCAGAAATATCAGCAAGTACAAAGGAATTGTCCGAAGGCAGTAAAGAAATTCAGGATTCCACAATTTCTCTTTTAGATATTACATCTAACATAAAAACCGGGGCAGAAGAGATGACACTTGGAGCCAATGATATAAATATAGCACTCCTGCGAATTAAGGATTCTTCGGATAATAATACAGCCAGTATGGCTACATCAAGAGAACAGATTGGGGATATTCATAAGGCCATGAGTGATATTGCTGTCCTAAGTTCTACAAATACAGAAAATATGAATACCTTAATGGAAGAAGTTTCTGTATTTACTCTGGAGGGTAATGGAACTGTAGATTCTGATGTTCATGAAGAACTGGGTGTTGGAACAGTAGACAATGATCAATAAACTGTAATCAGATAATGTTGTAGAAAATTATTTTTTAATATTTATTGGTTTTTTTCATTTTTAAGCTATATATTAGCAAACAAGTAAGCTATATATGGAGAATATTATATGAAAAAACAATTATTATTAACAGTTTTATTAATTTTAGCTGTCCTTACCTCTGCCTTTTCTCTTGAAGGGATAGCTCTGTATGAAAAGGCACTGGAAAATTATAAACAAAAACAAAATGAAATTGCATTAGAGCAATTATTAGAATTTCGTACTAATAATTCTGAAAGCAGAAAAGAAGACGATGCACTCTGGTACATAGGCCGGTTATATGAAAGACTTGATAGAGTTACCGATGCAGAGCTTGCTTTTAGAGAAGTTCTTGAAATTCAGGATAGTAACCGTCTTGCAGAGGCTGCCTATGATCTAGGTCAAATACTGTATTCCAGAAAAGATTATTTAAAAATAACAGATCTTTTATCACCTCTGATGGAACTGGAGCAACCAGACAGTTACGAAATTCGCAGTTTAGAAATTCTGGGAGATTCTTTTTACAGTCTTGGACGATCGAAAAGGTCAGAATATCTTGACAAAATGGCTGTTGAATTTTTCATTCTTTCAGCAGAAGTCTATGAACATTTACTAAGTTTTCAGGAAGATGAAAAAGACAGATCCGATACTTTTTACAGTCTTGGAAAATCATACAGACGCCTTTCTACTCTTGGCCTGGATGAAACATATTATTATGAATATTATGAAAAGGCATTGGAAGCTTTAAAAAAATCTGAATTGCCAAGAGCTGCAGTATTGGTTTTGGATCTGGAAAACAGCAGAAAATTAAATTTGGAATTAGATGCAGCTGTACTGGGGGGACTGGATAATATAACAACATCTTTTGGCGCAGATCTATCTTTAGATGCTTTGCTTACTTTTCCTCTTGGGTTTAATAAAGAGTTATCTTTTGGTTTAAATTATGGACATGATGATTTCTCATTTAAAACATTTAATTTTGATCCGCTAATAACAGATGATACAAGGCTTATTCAAAGTACAGACAAGATTAGCATGGATATTAGTTTTGATGCCGGAAGCAGTCGGGGGTTTCTATACACCCTTAGATTGGATGGTGATTATAGATTGGCTGAAGATTCTGGAGATGATTACTATGGACTGAAGCTTTCCAATGATTTTCTTTGGAGAATAAATTCTGGTTGGAAAACAGGCATGGATACAGAGCTGGGCTGGAAGGTATTTCCTGATTATCTGGTTGGAGGCCACGAAATCGATTCTGTTCAGGGGGATGTAAATCCCTTCCTGCAGTGGTATTTTTCTGACAATTCCGATTTAACTTTAACTTATGGTTTAAATATAAAACAGTACCTGGAAGCAAAATATGATACATCTGTAATTGGTGTTCCTTCTACAAAAGACAGACAGTATATAACAAATAGTATTGAACTTGATTTTAATTCAAAAATTGGAAAAATAATTGATACCAGCCTATCCTACGAATTATTGTATCTGGAATCCAATAACTATGATATCTGGATCTCTTCGGTTTACATGGCCGATTATTATGATTATCTTCAGCACAAAGTAAAGGGCAGTGCAGATTTTCAGTGGTCGGATAAATTTAGAACTGATTTTGACGGTTCTTTTGAAATGAGGAATTTTACAAATTATATTGCTCAGGATTCTGCTGGTGTATTTTTATCCGGAGATGAAAAACGAAGGGATTTAACATTTTCTTTGGATGCCGAGTTTGGTTTTGTTTTCTGGTCAAGTCCTTCCGGAGCTGAGGCAGAACTTATAGGGCAGTTCTGGTGGGATAAATCTATATCAAATATGGAAGATGAAGTGTCCTTTGATACTAATTCAGATTTTTTTGGTGGCTTACTTGGAGTTGAGTTGAGGTTGCCATAGTGAGTAGAAAAAAGACTATAAGAATTATCATTACAGTTTTAATGACTGTAATGATTTCAATTATTGGGTATAAGTATTTTGTACTTGGATATACCTTTGAATCTATTGTCCCCCAGCCAAATTACTCTGTTAATCTTACAATGAGTTTTTCGGGGAATGGTGATGATCTTGCAGTTCGAACCTTTTTACCCGTAAATGAACAGAACCAGGTCATAACTAATGAATTTATAGGCGGCGAAGGCCTTGATTTTAGAAGGGAGATTACTTCTCTTTATAACAGAGGTGACTGGACCCAATATCAGGCAAAAGGTGCATTTACTATCAATTATTCCTTTACTGCAATGATCAGAGCAATGAAGTTTAATATTTCTCCGGAATTAAAAGTTCCGGACAGATATGAAGAATCTATGGATTATTTTCTAAAATCTACAGATGTAATCCAGGTAAATGATCCTTTAATAGTAAATCTTGCAGAAGAATTAAAAGCAGACAATATCTATACTGTTGATATAGTAAGATCCCTTTTTGATTATGTTTATGATCTTGGTTCCAGACCATTTAAAGGTACTACAGATGCAGTAACTGCTGCTAAGCTTCAGGAGGCAAGCTGTAATGGTAAAAGCAGATTGTTTTCTGCTATGGCAAGGCAGTTAAACATTCCTTCCAGACTTGTAGGTGGTATAATATTAAATACAGGAACAAAACGAACCAGCCATCAATGGATAGAATTGTACATTGCCGGTTACTGGATACCCTTTGATACCTTAAATGGACACTTTGCGGAGTTACCTGGAAATTATCTGGCCCTCTACAGAGGAGACGAATCTCTCTTTAGACATTCAAGAAATATTGGGTTTGATTACAGATATGATATAAGAAAGAAAACACTTTCCAATTATAGACTGGAAGGTTTTCTTGTAGACAGTTCATTTAACCTCTACAGTATTTTAACAGATTTTTTTAAGATCTCAATTGCTATAAATGTTCTTCAGTTTCTTCTTGTTATTCCTCTGGGAGTTCTTGTAGTTGTATTTTCACGTAATATAGTTGGAATAAATACTTTTGGAACCTTTTTGCCTGCATTAATGGCAATGTCTTTTCAGGGTATTGGTTTACTCCCTGGATTAGTCTCTTTTATCTTTGTTCTAATTGTAACTATCTTAGTTAGAATTCCTCTTAATAAAATTGGACTTCTTCATACTCCTAAACTTGCAGTAATGATGATAGCAGTTATTATGAGCCTTATAGGGCTTACAGTTATTTCCAACTTTTTAAATTTTGAAACTTTTTCTGCTCTAAACTCCACTGCACTTTTACCAGTTGCAATACTAACTATAACATCAGAGCGTATCGCTCTTACTATAGAGGAGGAAGGATTTAAACATACAGTTTTAATTATGTTTCAAACAATGCTGGTTATGAGTGCAAGTTTTCTTGTAATGAGTTCTGCAGCTCTTCAGGCATTACAAATTGCTTTCCCTGAACTTCTTCTGGCTGCTATTTCCATGAATCTCTGGATTGGAAGCTGGACTGGAATAAGGTTAAGTGAAATGATGAGATTCAGGGAGCTGTATAAATGACCCTTGATTCTATACTAAGTATTAATAAGAGAAATCTCGATGTAATTTCTGTGTTTAATCCCCGAAAACATTTTCCTCTTGTAGATGATAAAATTCGAACAAAAGATATTTTAAAGAAAACAGGAGTTCCTTACCCGGAAACAATTGCTGTTGTAAAGAATTTTTTTGAAATTGAAAATGTCTTTAAAATTCTAAATAAAATAGAGAGTTTTGTTGTAAAACCTGCCAGAGGAAGAGCCGGGGGGGGGATACTTCTTGTTGAAAGGGATGAGGAGGGTTCCTGGAAAACACCTTCTGGCCGAGAAATTGGCAAAGATGATATGAAAACTCATTTTGGAGATATTCTTTTTGGAGTCTATTCTTTTGGAAGAATGGATGACAGTGTCCTGATCGAAAAAAGAGTTATCCCTGATGATTTTATGTTTAATATATATGAACGGGGTATTCCTGATATACGTATTATTACTTTTAAAAGTAAACCTGTTATGGCAATGTTGAGAGTCCCCACAGACAGGTCTGATGGCAAAGCAAACCTTCATCAGGGAGCTATAGGAGTTTCTATTAATATGGAATCCGGTATGACCGGTTCTTCTGTTATGTCAGGAAAACGGATAGAAATCCATCCTGATAGCGGAGTAAAAATTTCAGGATTAAAAATACCTTTCTGGAAAGAAATTATTTCAATAGCAGAATTATCATCCAGGGAAGTTCCTCTTGAATATATTGGTGTGGATATTGTCCTGGACAGAAAATTGGGACCACTTGTTTTAGAATTAAATGCAAGGCCTGGCCTACAGATTCAGGTTGTAAACCGCCAGGGCCTTTTGCCATTACTTGAGGGAGTATAAAAGTGAAAAAGTATTTAATTTCTTTGTGGACAAAATCTGCCCTTCCTGTTCTTGTTTTTGTATTAGTTATGGTAGCAGGTGGTGCTTATCTTCAATATTATGCTCTTCAAATACAGAACAGACCAATAACTGTCAATGTTAACAGTAGAACCGCTATTGAAACTATAGATATCCAGTTTGATGAAATTGATACTATTCCTGTTGTTTCTGGTGATTATAGTGAAGTTTTTTTACTTCTCGATCAAAATAAAAATATAGATGCTTTGGCTTTAATGGATGATCTTTCTTTGGAAAAACCTGATATTAAAGAGGGTGCTGATTTTATTCTTCTCTATTCCAAAATTTTAATCAGCCTGGAAAAATACGAAGATGCCCTTGAAATCCTTACATTTATATCAACTAATAATGCAGGTATATTTTTTAGTACTGGTCTTGTTAAAAATCGTTTAGGAGATAAAACAGGTGCTATCAATTCGTATAAAAAAGCACTTCAGATAAAACCTTCATATTTTGAAGCATCATTTAATTTGGGAAATATATATCTGGCATTAAAAAGATATAATCTTGCAGTAACAATTTTAGAAAAGACTGTTGCTCTGGCTGGAGGCAGTAAACGTTCAAGGACACTCAGCAGCCTTGGAATTGCCTATCTTAGATCAGAAAAGTATAAACTGGCAGAAGAAGCACTTATAGAATCAGTAAATCTGGATCCATCTTCACTCAAACCACGTTTTGAGCTTGCCGAACTGTATACAGAAACAGGACGAATGGATACTGCTGAAGATATTTATAATGAGATACTCCTTCTGGATGAACTCAATTCCCAGGCCTATAATGGTTTGGCAGATTTAGCTCTTAAAGATGGAAATAGTGATAAAGCAATTAATATTTTAAATGAAGTTCTTATTATTGATTCAGGTATTGATGATATCCGTATTAAGCTTGCTGTACTACTTTTTGAAAAGAACGAATTGACTAAAGCAAAATCTCATTTAGTCTGGATTCTGGAGAATGGTACTAATAAGGAAGCAGCTAATTTTCAGTTAGGACGTTTAGAGTACAGCCAACATAGATTTAAAGAAGCTTCAAATTATTATATTCAGGCATTTTCCATCTCAAAAAATTCCAATATAGAATCTTTAAATAATCTTGGGCTTTCCCAAAAGGCTTTGGGAAATTTGGAAGATGCAAAGTCTTCATTTAGACAAGCTATTGAGATTGATAACATATACTTTAAGGCTCATTATAATCTTGGATTATTATACCTGGATGAAGAAGATTATCAAAATGCTGAATTAGCTTTTAACCTTGTTATAAATTTAAAACCTGATCATCCTGAAGCATGGCATAATCTTGCTTTTGTTTTAAGTCAAAAGGGATTATACAGAGCCTCTATTGATGCTTATGAGGAAACATTAAGAATTGAACCTTCAAATATAAAAACCAGACTTAATTTAGCTGTTCAATATAAAAAACTTGATGAAATGGATAAGGCACTGGAACAATATCAACTAGTTCTTTCAATAAATCCTTCTTACTCAAGTGCATGGTATAACCAGGCGCTTCTTTATAAAGCAATTGGGAAATACACAGAGGCTGAAAACTCTTATAAAAAAGCCCTTGAATTAAATCCGGGCGAAGTTAAGTACTGGTTAAATTTATCAACTCTACTTAGCAGTTTGAGTAGAATTGATGATTCTATAGAGGTTCTAAAGAATGGAATTGATACCCATTCAGATTCAGATCTTTTAAGATATAATCTGGCACTTCAATATAAAAAACTAAATAATATAGCTAATGCTAAAATTGAGTTGGAAAATGCAGTATCCCTAAACTCCTATAATGTGAAAGCCTGGCTGGCATTGGGTGATATAGAATCAGATGAAAAAAATCATAAAAATGCTGCAGAATATTATCTTAATGCAGTAAATTTAGACCCTGAGGATGGTTATTCTAAATATCAGCTTGGAAAGGAGCAGTATAAACTGAATAACTATGAAGATGCCCTTGTTAGTTTTACTGAATCAATTAAAATTATTACGAATAATGCATGGATCTGGTATAATCTGGGTAAAACGCAGAATAAATTGGATTTATATGACGAAGCTGGAGAATCTTTCAGGCAGACACTTATTATTGATCCTAATATGGCCAGATATGTAAATAACCAATTTGGCCAGGAAGAAGATACCATTGAAATTCTGTCTGATATGCTTAAAACAGATAAAAATAATGTTAATCTAAGAATACAATTGGCAGAAATTCTCTCTCGCAGCGGTATATACGAAAAATCCCTTGATGAATATAACATTGCTCTTAAACTTGAACCTGAAAATAGCTCTATATGGCTGTCTATGGGAAATTCAGCAAATACAGCCGGAGATCTATCAATGGCTGAGAAAGCATATAAACAGTTGATTCTTATTTCTCCCAGGGATGGAGAGTATCTGTTCATTTATGGAAAATTTCTTTATGAACTTGAAAAAACAGATCTTGCTTTTGATTATCTGTCCCAGGCTGTAAATTTTCAGGAATCACCTCTTGAACTACTCAGGTACTATGGAAATATACTTTATGATGAGAAAATTTATGATGAATCTATTGAAGTTTTAAAACAGGCAGTTGAACTGGAGCCTTTTGATGGTAAGACAGTCATAGCTCTGGGTAAATCTTATTATAAAATTAAAGAGTATAAAGAAGCTCTTGGATATTTTTCTGACTCTACAGAATTCCTTCCTGATTACGAGTGGTCGTATATATGGGAAGCCAGAGCAATGGTGAAACTTAGATTATATAATGATGCTGTTAACAGTTATAACGAGGCATTAGTAATAAGGCCTGACTATATTCAGCCTTATATTGGTTTGGGAGATTTGGAAGTTGCCAGAAACAAAAACCTGGACGCTGCTGTCTATTACAGAAAAGTTCTGGATATAGATCCTGATCATGCCTCAACCAGGAGAAAACTTGATAATCTTAATGGCTAACTGTCATCTTCAGGGTACCAGAGTTTACTTTTATGTTTAAATGCCCTTTTACCAGCCAGTTTAATAAAAAAAGTTCCGGTAAAAAGTATATATGCAATATTAATAAGTACAGCAATCCAGAACCAGTTATAGTTTCCTGTCATATATGTACGCAAAGGCATGTTCATTGTTAAAATATAAGGAAGTGCAAAAACAAAAGTAATTGCTGATGAATATGAAAAATCAGTTGCTACCGGGGTCTCGAAATCAGGATCTACCACTCTAAGCAGAGCCAATCCTGTAGAAAGTGTTCCTGTTGTAGCTCCGAAAATCATCAGAGATCTTAAAAATCTATGGTCACTAAATATTCTGGATGTAAACCATATAGAGCTAATTGATACAATAACTGCACCAATAACAGCAGTTATAAAGATAGGTATCCAGTATTCAGCAACCATTACAAGAGAAATTGCAGCAATTGCACTTGCAAACATTAAATCAACTGACAGGCCTGTAATGCGATTGAGTGTTAAGTTATCCATAATATGCTCGGTATTTGTTTTTTTTAGAAATTGTTTTAAAAATAAACCTGTAAGTGCAGCAAAAACAAAACTTAAACCCCATAAAGTTGTTGAAAGCTGTTCTCCGGTTGATCCGGCAAAAGAAAGAAGATATTCCAAACCTGTCAGAAGAAGAAAAGTTAATAAATAACCAAAAAGAACCATTCCCATATTCAGTGTCATAGTATCAATTGCCTCTGTTTCTGTTGTTTGATAGGAACCCACCGGTAAGTTTGAGTTTTTTTTGTGTATACCGGTACGAATATCTTTATCAAGAAGGAAAGCCACCTTGTCTTTTTTTATCCATCCATTTCTTATTCCGTAGTTGATAAAAAATATACCACCGAAGCTGCAAATAATAAAACCAATAGCTGCAAAAGCCAGACCTATACTGCCTGCTCCTTCAACACCAAAAGCAATCCAGCTTTCACCAATAGAATATGCCTGACCTGGACCAAGTCCAAACCCAAGGGGTAAAAGGTATCCGAAACTATGAAATAATTCCGGCATTGTTGTTTTAATAAGAAAGAACGTAAGCCTCACTCCTATAAATCCCTACCCGCCATAGTGCAAAAGAACGGAAATAGATGTTCTGAAGGCTCCTCCCTTTGCAGATTTACTTTTGTCAGGAGTTTTTAAAGCTAAAGCAAGAAATGAAAGGCTTAAAAGATGGTATGCCATCTCTCCAAGATTGGCAGGACGAATTCCAAGAATTGGAAAAACAAAATTATACAGTGGAAGAAGGATAAATCCTGCAATGAGTGGGTTTGGAATAAGGTATTTTTGGAAAAATCTAATTCTGGTACGAATCCATGTTGCCAGGATAAGTCCGGTAGAGATTATTCCAAGATTTATAAACATTGTCCATTGAATACTCATTAAATGCCCCTTTCCCTATCTTTAAAATCTGTTATAATTAATATAGTTAATTATAACATTTTGCAACAATACATATTTGCTGGAGTTTTAATGGCTGGAAAGAGTAATAAAATTACTATGAATTATCAATTTTATAATGTAATAAATTCAATTTTAAAATTTTGGCTGAAGAGACAATTTAATTTAGAAACCAATATTCCCAGTGATGTTATTGATCTAAAACCTCCCTATGTTATTCTTTCCAATCATCAGGGGTTTTGGGATCCATTTATGATTGGAGCTTTTATTAAACAGCATATTTATTTTGTTGCAACTGATGCTGCATTCAGGTCACCATTTTTTAAATTTATTATACAACTTGTTGGAACAATTCCAAAAACCAAGGCCCAATCAGATCTTGATGCTCTAAAAAATATTATTGGAGTAAAACAGAGAGGAGGTATTATAGGAATATTTCCGGAAAGCAGGCGTACCTGGGATGGTGTTACCCTTCCTCTTTTGTTTTCAACTGCCAAACTTATAAGGATGTTAAAAATTCCTGTGGTGACTGTAATTCTAAAAGGGGGATATTTTAGCCAGCCCAGATGGGGTGGTCATATACAGAAGGGAAAGGTCGTTGTAGATTACAAGCTTCTTTTTTCAGGAGATAGGCTTAAATCTATGAAAATTGATGCAATATACAATGAACTAACAGATGCACTGGCTCATGATGAATATAAATGGCAGGATGAAGTTTCTGTTGAATTTCGAGGTAAAAAGCCAGCTGAATTTTTGGAACAGGTTCTTTATTTTTGTCCAGTATGTGAAAAAATGGGGACCATGTATTCTAAAGGGAAGGTTTTTAAGTGTAATTCCTGTGGATATGAACTGGAATATAACAGTTTGTGCAGATTTGAAAGCAGGAAAAACAAAGTAATATTTAATAATATTAGAGACTGGAGTAAATGGCAGCAGGATAAACTGTATTCATTCCTTGATGGTTCCTCCAATAATAAAGAGATTCTCCTGGAAGACAAAAATCTTGTTTTTTATACTGGTTATAAAAGTAATAAAATAAAATATTTTGCATCCGGGTCTCTTAAACTGACTGCTAATACTTTAGTATTTGAAGACAAAAATGGATCTGTTATAAGATCATTTCCCCTAAAACAGCTAACAGGAATTGATGCTCAGAATAAGGAAAAACTCGAATTCTACTACGAGGATGTCCTTTACATAATATGGAGTAAACATAAACACTTCAGTATTAATAAATGGCTGTGGGCAATGGAGTATCTTTTAAAAGATAAGTTTTCTCAGTTTGAGCAACAATGAGTAGAGATCAGTTAATAGCTGAATGTTGTTTTAATACAAGCTACTAACTGCCATCTTCCGGATACCATAGCTTGCTTTTATGTGTAAATGCTCTTTTCCCTGCTAATTTAAGAAAAAATGCTCCCGAGAAGAGTATATAGATTATATTAACAAGTATTGCCATCCAGAACCATTTGTAATCTCCTGTTGTAAAAGTATGAAGGGGAAGGTTAATTGTTAGAATGTAGGGAATAGCAAAGAGAAATGTTAAACCTGAGGCATAGGTATAGTCTGTTGCTACAGGTGTTTCAAAATCCGGATCAACAACTCTTAAAAGGGCAAGACCAGTGGATAAAGTTCCTGTAGAAACTCCAAATATAAGTACAGTTCTTAAAAATCTATGATCTCTAAAAATTCTTGATCCAAACCAGATTGCAGTAAAAGATGTAATAACTGCACCAATTATTGATATTGTAAATATGGGAATCCAGAATTGTGAAACCATAACCAGGGAAATTGCAGCAATAGCACTTGTTACCATTAAATCCACTGAAAATCCTGTAACCCTGTTTAGAGTAAGGTTATCCATAATATGTTGTGATCCTGTTACTTTTAGGACCTGCTTTATTATCAGACCAAAAAGAGCTGCAAATATAAAGCTTAACCCCCAAAAGGTTGCAGCAAGCTGTTCTCCGGCTGGTCCAATAAAGGAGAGTAGATATTCCAGGCCTGTCAGGAAAAGAAAGGCCAGAAAATATCCAAATAAAACCATACCCATATTTAATGTCAAAGTATCGATAGCTTCTGTTTCTGTAGTCTGGTATGATCCTACCTTAAGTTTTGAACCCTTAGGATGAACACCGGGACGAATATCTTTGTCTAAAAGGAATTTAACTTTTTCTTTTTCGATCCAGCCTTTCTTGATGCCGTAATTTATTATAAATACTCCACCAAAACTGCATAGAATGAACCCTATGGCAGCAAAGGTTAGGCCTACACTACCAGCTCCATGAACACCAAAGGTACTCCAGCTCTCTCCTATAGAGTATGCCTGTCCAGGCCCCTGGGAAAAACCAAGAGGAAGAAAATAACCAAAACTATGATAAAGATCGGGTATTAATGTTTTTATAAAAAAGAAGGTTAATAGTAGTCCTGTTAAGCCCTGAATTCCAAACTGGAATAGGATGGATAGAGTTGTTCCAAAAATTCTACCGTTGGCTTTTTCTTGTTTTGGAGGTGTTTTGAGTGCCAAAGCAACAAACGAAATACTTAACAGGTGATATGCCATTTCTCCCAAATTTACTGAAGACAGCCCCAGCTTAGGAAGAACAAAATTGTATAGGGGCAATAGTATGAACCCGGCAAGTAAGGAATTGGGAATAAGATATTTTTGAAAAAACTTTAGTTTTGTACGCAGCCAGGTAGCAAATATCAAACCTGCTGAAATAATTCCTAAATTTATAAACATTGTCCATTGAATACTCACAGAATACCCCTTTCACTATATCTAAAATCTGCTATAATTAATACTGTTAGTTATTATATTTTACTATTGTAAAATTGAACAGGAGTTTTTATGCCAAAAAAAAGTAATAAAATCACTATGAATTCTTGGTTTTATTATATATTTAAGCCTCTAATAAGAATTTGGCTTCAATATAAGTTTAATCTGGAAGCTAATATTCCTGATGAAGTTAAAAATTTAAAGCCCCCATTTCTTATTCTACCTAATCACCAGGGATTTTGGGATCCTTTTATGGCTGGAATATACTTAAAACAGCAAATTTTTTATATTGCCTCAGATGCAATATTCAGATCTCCATTTTTTGGATTATTAATGAGACTTCTTGGTGTAATTCCTAAAACAAAAGCGCAATCAGACATTGATGCTCTAAAAAATATTTTTATGGTAAAAGAGAGGGGAGATGTAATTGGTATTTTCCCTGAAGGAAGGCGAACCTGGGATGGTGTAACACTCCCTTTGGTCTATTCTACTTCAAAATTGATAAGAATGCTTAAAGTTCCTGTAGTAGTAGTAGTTTTTAAAGGCGGTTTTTTCAGCCAGCCCAGATGGGGTTTTCATATCCAAAAGGGTAAAGTTACCATGGAGTATAAGATACTTTTTAGAGACGATGAAGTTAAATCTATGAAAGTAGATGATATTCACAGAAAGCTTGCAGGTTCACTGTCTTTTAATGAATTTGAGTACCAGAATAAAGTCTCTATAGAGTACAAAGGCAGAAAGCCTGCAGAATACCTTGAGCAGGTTCTGTATACATGTCCATCCTGCAGTACTATTGGGTCAATGTATTCCAAAGGAAAGAAATTTGCATGTAATCAATGTAACTATGAACTTGAATATAATCTTCTGCGTAAATTTGAAAGTAGTAAAAATAAAGTTTTTTTTGATAATATAAGAGATTGGAATTTATGGCAGCAGAAAAATTTACAATCCTGTCTTGATAAAACATCATTTACGGGTAAATCAGTTTTAGAAGATAGTAATCTTATTTTTCATACTGGTTATAAAAGTGAAAAACTTAAACACTTCTGTACTGGTTCCCTGGGTTTAATCAGATCAACAACGGGTGATCTGGTAATAATAAAGAAGAGTAATGGAGATATATTAAAATCTTTTCAGGTAACTGAGCTAAATGGAGTTAATGTTCAGAATAAAGAGAGGCTTGAGTTTTATCATCAGGGAACTTTATACACAATAAAGGATAAGACCAGACGATTTAGTGCTTACAAATGGCTCAATGCTGTGGAGTATCTGGTAAGGGAGAAATCATCACAGTTTCAGGCAAACTAAAATACTTCCTGTTAAGGAGAAAAGATAACTCTTAGCAGGTGGTTTCCCTCTTAATAGAACCAATATCTTCTGTTCATACTTTATTCATATATCTAATTTATACTATATCTGATGTTTTTTATAATGTTTACTTTGAATAGTGGCAAAAAAATGTTATATTGTTTTAATAACAATGGAATTCGTGTTTAATTTGTAAAGAGGAAATAAAATGAAAAGGTTTGTATTATTAATTTTAAGTTTATTATTTATTGGCTCACAGGCTTTCGGGCTTAATTTCCAAACTATAACAGATCAGCTTGAAGCGACCTATGATGTAGAATTTGCTATGCTGGAAGTTCATCGTCTTGAAAAAGAGATAATAGCTCTAATGAACCCGGAAGATTTAAATATCGGAATAAATCCTTCTGTAAAAGCTATTAGTCAGGAGGGTGGGGCATTTGCTGAGGAAATAGAAATTTCTGCTACAGCATCTCTAAAAGTCCCTCTTGGGCTGTCGGATGTTGAACAGGAAAAACTCAATTTTTCTTTAAATTCTTTGGAATTGGCCAGGAATGCTGTGGAAACAGCCAATGAAAGGGCTTTTATAAAGCTATATAATTTTTATCAAACTGCCTGGCTTCTTCAGGAAGAAGAGCCAATTCTTGAGTTGGAAGTTAAAGCAGCGGAAAACTATTCTGAAATTCTTCAGCAGCGATTTAAAGCAGGAACAGTTTCCCTTATAACTCTGGCTGCAGCTGATGAAACACTTCAGGAAAGAAATGATGAATATTCTCAGAATATATTAAGACAGAGATTGGCCTGGTTTGAACTTATGTTTAATGCAAACCTTGAAATGGAACCGGAAACTCTGGAAAAGAATACCTTAAAAATGACAGATCTCCCAAAACCTCCGGAACTAAGTGGCTGGATCGAAGAAAATCATCCTCTTGTTAATATTGAGAGAGTAAAAATAGAACAGCTGGGACAAACAATAGAAAGAATGAAAAAGTCTGATCTTGATATTAGTGTAAAACCTTTTGTAAATTATGATGGACACGCTGCATCACTGACTTATTCTTTAAATGATCCTGAACTTACAGGATCCTACAGTTATCCTGGTTTTTCTATTGGAGAAATCCCTGTAAGTTCATCCAATAATACAGTTCCTACCTGGAATACAGGAGTAACAGTAAATATATCACTTGGTTCTAACAAGAGTGATAAATTAAATATCGATGCCCTTGAACTTGGGCTTAAAAGTGCTATAGCAAAGTTGGATTTTCTGATTGATTCTCTAAATCTTGGAATAAGATCGTCCCATCAGC
>DAOVSY010000312.1 GCA_030633365.1 Spirochaetaceae bacterium
AGCCCACTCTTCAAAGACTCACCAACAGCCTTTGCAATCTGAACAGGCCGGAGCGCATCAATAGCTCCAACAGGTGTCTCCGTACCATTTTCAATAGCATCAAAAAACTCCTTCATTTCCTGTACAAATGAATCCATATAACGTTCAAGAAAAAAGAAAAGAGGTTTTTCTGACCCTATTCCTGCTGCAGTACTTATAACAGCAGTTGAAAGAGCATCGTTGGATGTTTCAACGGCTCCTCCACTTCCAAAGACTTCTGCCCGCTGATCGTAACCATACACAGCCTTTCGGGAATTATCGATTACACCAATTGCACCGCTTTTAAATTTCAAAGTAATTACAGCAGTATCAATATCCCCGGCTTTTCCAATCTCCGGATCAACAAGAACTGCGCCCTGAACATATACTTCTTCCACTTCGCTGCCGCTAAGGAAACGTGCCATATCAAAATCATGTATGGTCATATCCATAAACATACCACCGGAAACTTTTACATATTTCGGATTTGGAGGTTCAGGATCTCTGGAAGTAATTCTAATTATATGGGGATCGCCAATCTTTCCATCCAGAACTGCCTGTTTAACAGCTTTAAAATTATGGTCAAACCTTCGGTTAAAACCAATCTGAAATTTTATACCGGTATCTTCCACAACTTTTAATGTTTCTTTAATTTTTTCTATACTCGGATCCAGCGGTTTTTCACAAAAAACATTTTTTCCTGCTTTTGCAGCTTCCATTGTAAACTGAGCATGTGTATCTGTAGAAGAACATATAAGTACTACTTCTATATCTTTGTCATTGATAATATCCAGATAGTCTTTTGTAGTGTTCTCAATACCTAAAGATTTTGCCCAATTAATTGTTTCATCATTCATGTATACATCAGCTATTGTTTTAATTTTAGCTCCAGGGATATTAAGGGCAATGCTTTGCGCATGAACCTTACCTATTCTACCTGCTCCAATAATTCCTACTGTTATCTGTTTCATTTTTATTCCTTTAAATTTAAAGTTTATCTATATACCTGTATTGGTTCGAATGTAATCTCTTGCCATTTTGGCAAATACAAAGGGATTAGCTTTTGCAGGATCCTGTTCAGCTTCAACAACCATCCAACCCTCATAGTTATTTTCTTCTAAAATTGTAAATATTGCAGGAAAATCAATACATCCATCTCCTGGTACCGTAAAAACACCACCCCTAACTGCATCAAGAAAAGAAGAGTCAGCTTTTTTTACTACTTTAAATACATCTGTTCTTAAATCCTTTAGATGTACATGGCCTACACGGCTTATAAATTTCTTCAATGCAGCAACCGGATCTTCTTCCGAAAATGCAAAATGACCGGAATCATACAAAAGATGAACATAGTCTGAATTAGTATCATTTAAAAATCTTTCTGTTTCTTCTATTGTCTGAACCGAGGTTCCCATATGATGATGAAAAGCAAGCTTCATTCCCTCTTCTCTGGCAATTTTGCCAAGATGATCCATTCCGGAAGTCAGTTTTTTAAACTCTTCAGAATTAAATACAGCTTTACCTGAAAATACAGAAACATCCTTGCCCTGGCAGGATCTTGTCTGCTCTGAAGGACCAATAACATCTGCACCAACTTTTTTTAGAAAATCCATTTGTTTTCGAAAGTCTGCCTCTACTACTGCAAAAGGTTTAGAAGCTAAAAAAGAACTAAACCATTGATTACAGATTGTTAATCCCCTAACATCAAGATAGGGTTTTAGAACTGCAGGATCATTAGGATATTTGTTTCCTACCTCAGAACCGGCATACCCAGCCAAAGCCATTTCACTGATACATTGCTCAAAAGTATTTTCACTTCCTAAATCCGGCATATCATCATTAGTCCATCCAATTGGTGCCATTGCAAGTTTAACTTTTGTTTTATCCATAATTAACCTCCAAAGAGTTCCTTAGAACTGCTTTACCTTACTTATATTTTCTTTTAATGTTTTGTGTGCTTCCAAGACATCAGATTTTTCTGATACTTCAGGAGTTCCAACTCTCCACCAGGCATCGTACCCATCAGACATAGAATCAAAACCTACTTTTATATCAATAAGAGTGGAAATATTGCTTTCTTTAGATTCTATTACAGCTTTTCTAAGCTCATTGGAATTTCTAACAGTCCAGACTTTACAACCATACCCAGCTGCAATAGCAGCATAATTTACAGGAACAGGTTTACCACCTTCATCTAACCGACCGGTTTTTGGATTTCTAAAATTCAACTCACAACCAAACTTAGGAATACCCTGGCTTCGCTGAAGATTATCGATACATCCAAAACCGTTATTATCAAAAAGCATAATATTAATTTTTACCCCTTCCTGAATGGAAGTAAGTAATTCTGAATGGAGCATAACAAAACTACCGTCCCCGGTCATAACATAAATTTCTCTGTCCGGTTCTGCCAGTTTTACTCCTACTGCCCCTGACACCTCATATCCCATACAGGAAAAACCATATTCCATATGATAAGAATCTTTTTCTCTGGGTCTCCATACTCTCTGAAGATCACCAGGAAGACTTCCTGAGGCACCTACAATTATTGCATCCTTATCAAAAAGCTCTTCGTTCATTAAACCAAGAACCCTTAACTGGGAATAATCGTCTCCATCCATCTCTTTATTATACAATCTATCAACTTCGTTGTTCCATTTAACTTTTACAGATTCAATTTCGTTTAAATAAGCTGATTTATATTTTTTCTTCCTCAGATATTCTCCCATAGAAACAAGTCCCGATCCGGCATCACATAGAAATGGTTCTGAGTTCATTTTATAGGCATCAAAACTGTTTACATTTAAAGAAATAAATTCCACATCAGGATTATGAAAGGCCCATTTACTATCTGTAGTAAAATCAGACAGCCTGGTTCCAACGGCTATTACAAGATCTGCTTCGGCTGCAATTTTATTTGCAGCAAGACCACCGGTAACTCCAATGCCGCCAAGGTTCATGGGATGATCCCATACTACTGCAGACTTTCCTGCCTGGGTCTCTCCAAATGGTATATTAAACTCTTTGCAAAATTCTCCAAGAACATCGCCAGCCTCTGAATACCTTACTCCACCGCCACAGATAACCATTGGCTTCTTTTTTGACAGTACAAGATCAGCAGCTCGTTCAACAGCAGAAATACTCAATTCTCTTCTTTCAATATAATGAACACGCTTTTTAAAAAACTCTTCCGGATAATCCCATGCTTCTGCCTGAACATCCTGAGGTAATGCAAGGCAGACAGCTCCGGTATCAGCCGGATCTGTTAGAACGCGCATTGCATTTATTGCAGCACTCATTATCTGCTCAGGTCGATTGATTCTATCCCAGTATCTGCAAACCGGTTTAAAAGCATCGTTACTTGTTATTGAATAATCATGAAACTGCTCCAGCTGCTGCAATACAGGATCAGGCTGTCGGCATGCAAAAACATCACCAGGCAATAGCAAAACAGGGATTCTGTTTACTGTTGCCAATGCTGCTGCTGTTACCATATTTAAGGCACCAGGGCCAATGGAAGAGGTAACTGCCATAATTTTACGTCTGTTATTCTGTTTGGCAAACCCTATGGCTACATGTGCCATTCCCTGCTCATTATGTCCCTGAAAAAACTTAAGTGAATGATTAGGTTCCTGAAGAGCCTCTCCCAAACCAACAACATTTCCATGTCCAAATATACCAAACACACCCTGGATAAATTTGTTCTCTTCTCCATCAAAAGAGACATACTGATTTTCTAAAAATTTCACCAGAGCCTGGGCCATAGTTAATCTTATTGTACTCATTTTTTTTCTCCAAACTTTCGTTCCGGCCAAATTTTTACATTATCTTCAAGAAGCCATTTATGCTCTTCCCTGTAGTATCTTGTAGTAGGAAGCCAACGATCATTTGGTAAATGTGGTATCATCCAGATATAGTACATTGCGTAGCCTGGAGCAGCACCCTGGGAATGTGTTTTATCCGGAGATATTAAAGTTGTATCACCATTTTTTACAACATGGGCATCATTTTCAAGCACAGATATACCAAATCCCTGTTCAGGAAAAAATCTGTAATGATATATCTCCGGTTGAGGATGATCATGAGGCGGATAACTGGACCACTTTCCAGGGTGATTGATAACTTCTCC
>DAOVSY010000024.1 GCA_030633365.1 Spirochaetaceae bacterium
AAAAAAATAATCCTAAAGCCGGTTAATAGAATTATTCCAGTGATTACAATCCAGTCAGGAATTATTTTAGTTCTAATATCTATAACAGAAACTGTAACTGAAAGAATTAAAAATATAAATAAAAAAACAAAATTTTTATAAACATCTATCATCTGATATTACTCCCGATATTTTATTCCACTTAAATGCAAAAAATAGAAAACCCCAAAGTTAACTCTTCTATTTCAAAATCAGCTCCAATTACAATCTTAAAAAAGATATCCCCTGCCCCAAGTGTTTGATCAATCCTTAATCTCAAAGATCTATCATCTATTGGTTCAAAAATCTCTTCATTATGTTTAATTACAAATTCTAATTCTATATATTTTATATCTGCTTTCAATTGTATTTCAAACTTTCGATTAATAAGTGTATCAAAATTAAAAGTATAACTAAAAAGAAAAAAGGCAGAGAATTTACCAGACACACCCAATTTACCATCAAAATTATTTTCCAGGCTTTCATTACCATAAATATCAAAACCAAATTTCTGTCCAATTTCTGTACTAAACATAAAAAAGGAGTTATCATATTTCAAATTTGCTGAGGAAGCTCCGGAAGTTGGAATATATGCAACAGGCAGAACAGGTTTATGATCTTCCTGATAATCAGTTTTAAAAATTAGTTCCCAGTTTTTAAATACTCTTAACCAAAGGTATAAACTTAGTAAATATTTTATATCTGATAATTTCATATTAGTATTTATAAAATACGGGCTAACATATCCCCCAAATCCTTTTAAGCTTACAGACCTTTCAAATAATTCAAAAAACAAACGGTTATATGCCCCTGCTTTATATATGCTGCTTCCGGAAAGTGTTCCTAAATAATCCAGAGTAAAGATAGGGAATTGAAGAACAGAACGTAAACCTAAATGTATAGGATTGGTATTTGGAATAATTGAATTAGAACTGGTCCACTCTTCTACAGCTTTGTTGGAATTAACTGAACCTGACATAAATGCGGTAGTTTTTATATGCTCTGGTCCAAGTGTATACGAACCTCCTAACCATAAATTATCAGGGAAAAGTAGACTTATTTCTATACCTTCTTCCATTTCCAGTGATAAACCATATAATCCTCCCTTAGTAAATAGAAAATTTTTATCAAACCCTGCAGATTCAGTAAATAAATTTGAGTTTGCACTAACTCCCAGAGGATTGAACAGTTCTCTCCAAACACCAAGTCTTTTTATCCTGCCTGCCTTAATAAATTTATTTTCAAAAGAAAAATCTACTACAGGTTCAGTATCTTTTAAATCAAAACCATCAATAATACAAAAGGAATAATCAACTTCACTGTATAAAGCCCGTGTTAAAAAAAGATTATTTTCAAGCTTACTATTTATTTCCAGAGATGAAAGAAAGGAGTAGTTAAAAATAAAAAGAATTAGAATTATTTTTATCTTTTTTACCAGCATAATTACTATTAGAGGGCTTTTTGCATTTTTACTTTTACCAATAACCTCAAAAATTGATTATTTTTATATTTTTACAATTATTTTATTATTTTTTCCTTTACAAGCTGTTAAAATGGGTTAATAATCATCATTTACTATAGGCTCCCGCCTATTATTTAAAGGAGACTTTATGACTATTTTAACACTTAACTGCGGAAGTTCATCCGCAAAATATCAGGTATACGATTGGGTAAAAAAAGAGATTCTTGCAAGTGGCCTTGTTGAAAGAGTGGGAGGTAACTCTTTAATTGAACATAACAGAACTGGTTTTTCCCAGTACAGTAAGGAAAAAGCCTGTGAAGATCATACCGAAGCAATTCAATTGATAATCGAAACAATACTGGATTCAACTGTTGGTGTTCTTAAAAATATTAACGAAATTAAAGCGGTGGGCCATAGAGTTGTTCAGGGAGGAGAAAAATTTAATAAATCTCTGATCATAAACGATGAAGCTCTGGCTACTTTCAAAGAAGTATCCGCTCTGGCTCCCCTTCATAATCCTGCAAATATACAGGGTATAGAAGCTGCACAGGCGGTACTTCCTGAAGTTCCACAATGTGCAATTATGGATACAGCATGGCATCAGACTATGCCCGAAAAAGCATACTTGTATGCTCTTCCTTATGAATGGTATGAAAATTATAATGTAAGAAGATACGGTTACCATGGAACTTCATTTTTATACGTATCAAAACGTGCAGCTGTACTTCTGGATAAAAAACCATCAGATATGAATGTAATTATTTGTCATATAGGTAACGGCGCAAGTATTTGTGCAGTAAAAAATGGTGTTTCCATTGATACTTCTATGGGATTAACCCCTCTTGAAGGTTTGATTATGGGAACAAGAAGCGGAGACTTTGACCCTGCTATTATATTTTATTTAATGAATAAAACTGAATTAAGTGCAGAGGAAATTGAAAAAGCATTAAATAAAAAAAGTGGTGTTCTTGGAATATCAGGCAAGTATACAGACAGAAGAGATATTCAGAAAGCAGCAGCCGAGGGTGATCACAGAGCAGAGCTTGCTATGGATATGGAGGTATACCGACTTAAAAAGTACATAGGATCCTATGCTGCAGCCCTGGGAAGAGTTGATGCACTTGTTTTTACTGCAGGTGTTGGAGAAATGAACCCACTTATACGAACTAAAGTTCTTGAAGGCCTTGAGAACCTGGGTATAGTTACAGATTTTTCCAAGAGTGAGAACTCAAAAACACGAAACGCTGAAACAGATATTACCGGAGATGGTTCAAAAACAAAAGTATTTGTTATTCCAACAGATGAAGAGTTGGTAATGACAGAAGATGCTGTAGCCCTTGTGGATGGAACCTATGATGTTCACACAAAGTTTACATATTCTTTCCAGAGTAAGAATTATGTAAATGCTGTCAGAGCTGATGGATTAAAAAGAGATATTATAAAGAATCCGGCTTTGGCTGATATTGTTGCAAAAATATCTTAATTTTTTCAGTAAAGCGGAAACTAATGTTTGTTTTATCAGATAAAATCTGATCTGGATAACTATTGATCTCAGAGGAGTCGTCGGGATCAATAGCTTCACCTGGATGATGAAGGATAGCTCAATTATAAAAAGCTGGTATAATACGAAATTACCTTACAGAGGGGAATTTATAGCATTTAGCACTTAGCTGTTTCCAACCAAACTCCATCATTTAAGATCTGATTTGGCTTATAATTTATCTTATAGGACATATGCCTATTATCTTTTATATAATATCCTAAATAATAATACTCTGCTCCTGTTTCCATGGCATACTGAATTCCCTTCAATATTGAGAACTTACCAGGACTATAAGAAGAATAGTTTTCATTCCAGTAACAGTAAACAGCAGAAACAATATTACTGGTAACATCAAGATGAGTTATTCCCACAAGATTATCTCTATCTTTTATTTCCATTAAATAATTAGTTTTGAATTTTGAAAAAAAAGAACTTGTCCAGTTATCATAAGATTCAAAATCACTTTCCTTGAATCTTTTTTTATGATCTTTGTAGAGATTGAAATAATTGATATCTGCAGTAGGCTTCTCTATAAATTTTACAGAAAACTGTGCATTTTTATTTAAAACCCTTTTTTCTGATCTGGAAAAGTTAAATTCTTTAACAGAAACCCGTATTGGAAGACATTCTTTACATGTTCCACATTCAGGTCTAAAAAAATATTCTCCAAAATGCCTGTAACCTGTTTCTAAAAGAGCCTCAAGCCCCTCTTCATCGATAGAACTAATTATAAGATTATTACTTATAAATATACGCTTTTCCAGATAAGGGCAGTTTGAATCTGTTTTTTCAAGCTGATAACCTTCAATTTTCACTAATAAAACTCCCCATAGCCAATCTCTCTATTTTATCAGTCAACAAACAACATTGACCAGATAGAAAGACTATTATAAAGTAATTTTTTAAGAATGATAAAAAGTTTAAATATTAAAATAATAAAAAAAAATGCAAATTTTATTATTATATGAGGATATATATGAAACCGGATATTTTAATTTGGAATAATCTGTCACAAACAAGAAAAAACTTTTTTTTAAAACGCTCAGAATCAGATATTTCTGAAGTTATGGAGTCTGTATCAAATATTATTAATACGGTAAAAGAAAAAGGTGATAAAGCTCTTCTTAATTATACTCTACAATTTGATGGCATAAATTTAACTGAAAAAGAGATACGTGTATCTAAAAAGGAATTTGAAGAAGCAGAACAACAACTTTCCAAAGAAGTTAAAGATTCTCTTAAATATGCAATTGATAATATTTGGAAATTTCATAAAACTCAAAAACCTGCTTCTATGAATTTTGACGAACTCAGGCCAGGCCTTTTCGCAGGAGAAAAAGCCATTCCCATAGAATCAGTAGGTCTCTATGTTCCAAGAGGACGTGGAAGTTTTCCTTCTATGCTGTACATGCTTGCTGTTCCGGCAGCTGTTGCAGGAGTAGAACGAATATGTGTCATAACTCCTCCTGGAAAAAATGGACAAGTTGACCCTGGTTGTTTATATGCAGCAAAACTATGTGGAATTGACGAAATATATCGTATTGGAGGAGCTCAGGGTATTGCAGCTCTTGCTTATGGAACAGAAAGTATTCCTTCGGTAGACAAGATCACAGGACCTGGATCTATGTATGTCAGTGCTGCAAAACGAATATTAAACGGTATAGTTGATACAGGTCTACCTGCAGGCCCCAGCGAATCTATGATCCTTGCTGATGAAAATGCTGACCCATGGAAACTTGCACTGGATCTTCTTATAGAAGCTGAACATGGATCAGATT
Organism: Spirochaetaceae bacterium; assembly: GCA_030633365.1. Next base: position 4,802 of record DAOVSY010000024.1, read on the forward strand.
CATCAGCAATACTTGTTACAACATCAAAAGACCTGGCTGAAAAAACATCTGCTTATATTGAAGATTTAATTGCAGATCTTAAGGAACCACGAAAAACTTTTGTAATGGATGTTTTCAAGGGATATGGTGCAATTTTTCTTGTAGATAACATAGAAAAGGGGGCAGAACTTGTAAACGCCTTTGCACCTGAACACCTTCAGTTAAAAACAAGGGAACCCTTTACTACCCTATCTTTAATTAAAAATGCCGGAGAAATACTTCTTGGAGAAAACATCCCCTTTTCTGCAGCAAATTATGTAACTGGAGTAAATGCAGTATTACCTACCGGAGGAAATGCTAAAACCTATTCTGCAGTTTCTGTACGGGATTTTATAAAATACTCCTCTGTTGTGTATGCTGAAAAAAATGGATATGAAGACTTTAAAGATCATGTAATTACACTTGCAGATTATGAAGGATTTGAGACCCATGGGAATGCACTTAAATTAAGGGAGAAACAGTAGATTGAGCAGCAAGTTCAAAACTGTAGATGATGCTTTTAACTTTATGGTTTCTTTTATCAACTTTGAAAAATCAAAAAAACAAACTATAAGAGATTACCGTCTGGATCGAATGGAAAAACTTTTAGATCATTTTGAAAATCCGGACAAGTCATTTAAAATTATTCATCTTGCCGGATCAAAAGGAAAAGGTTCAACAGCAATGTTTTTAGCCTCTGCATTAAATGCTGCGGGAGAAAAAACAGGTCTCTATTCCTCCCCTCATATTAGTGATTACAGAGAAAGGATATCATTAGGTGGAAAGTTTTTTGATGACAAAGTTTATATTGAGACTGCTTTTGAAATAGAAAAAGGTATTAAAACATTTATTCTGGATGATGATACAGGAAGCAGTGAACCCACAACTTTTGAACTTCTTACACTTATGGCATTTATGATATTCAAAAAAACTGAATGTACATGGGCAGTTATAGAAACAGGAATTGGTGGACGGCTGGACGCTACAAATGTAATTATACCACTTGCCTCAGTTATAACTCATATAGAAATGGAACATGCAGATATTCTTGGTGATACCATAGAAAAAATAGCTTTTGAAAAAGCGGGAATAATTAAACATAGAATACCTGTTTTTGCGGGAAATCAATTGGAAGCATCCTCAGAAATAATCAGCGATAAAGCTCAAACTATGTATGCTCCTCTTACTTTTATTAATGATAAAATAAATAAACCTGTAATATCTGTTAATTCAAAAGGTACAGAAGTTTCATTTCAAATTGATAATGAGAATTTTCATTTCATCCTTAGAACAGTTGGGACTGTTCAGGCAGAAAATGCACTTCTGGCCTGGCTTGTTCTTCTGGAATTGCTAAATCCTGATGATCATCTAAAACAACTTTTAATACAGGGAATTAATAAAGCCAAACTTCCAGGGCGATTTGAAATTGTATCAAAAGAAGATCTAATCTTTGTTTTTGATGGTGCTCATACACCAGTATCTATTAACAGACTACTTGAAACCTGGAGTTCACTGTTTGAAAAAAAAGGAACACTAATCTTTGGATCTGTAGCTGATAAAAATCCTTCCGAAATGGCAAAAATATTGTCTCCCTATTTTAATAGAATTATTATATCAACTCCTGGAACTTTTAAAGAGAGCTATCCTGAAGAGGTATACCAGATTTTCAGGAAATACAGCAAAAATGTACAGCTTGTTAAAGATCCTGTAGAAGCACACAGTACAGCTATTAAATTCTCAGGGAAAGAAAACCCTGTATTAGTTACAGGATCTTTCTATATGGTATCAGAGATAAGAAAACTGGTTATGAATTAGGTATATCTATTTAGAAAATTGTAGAGAGGCAGAGTGCGAACCCAATAAACACACCACCTCTAATATTATTTTAAGCTTCAGCTAAATAGACAATTGGTTCAGTAAATTTGTGAAACTGTTTTCGGCTTTCAGCACCCAGTTTCCGGAATGCTTCCGGAGAAATTATCAATTTAGACCTGTGTTTTGTCTGTCCTCCGCTGCCAATCATAGCCGCAATATTTATGGTTTCACCGATAAGATCCGGTTCTTCTACCGGTAATAGAGTACAACGGGCAAATTCCCCGTAGTGGGCTCCAATCCTCAAACCTGTCTTTTTACCTTTTACAATAAAATCTTCTTCTATTTCCCTTTGCATGGTAAGAAGAGCACTTACACCTTCATCAACTTTGTTACTGTTAAAATAACCCAGGGCTGAATCACCAATATATTTAACAACAGTGCCTCCGGCACTTTCCACATGACGCCTGGTTATTTCAGCAAATTTCAACATAAATTCGACAAGCTCCGACAGTTCCATTTCCCTGGCAAGACGCGCAAATCCCGAAATATCTGTAAAAAATACTAATCCCTCTGTGTACTTGATTTCCATGTACATCCTCCGTTAATCGAATTAAGCAGTCGACCCATATGTTCGACAGTAATAAGGATGATCGCCGGCCCTTGCGTCCGGCAGTTAGCGGGTTCTCTATTATAATAATACTGCTATTTACAAATAGCAAGGACAACTTATATTTTTAAGTACACTTTGAATTCGATTTTTCAATTGACTTTCTGAAGCACCAGAGCAAATTCCCCCATACTGAATAGTAAAAGGGGAAAAACTATGAACTATATAGACATAAACAGCAGTGAATATCCTTATCTATTAAGACAGATAAAAGATCCTCCACCTAAATTATATTTTAAAAAAGAATGGAATACAGATATTTTTAATGAAAGCCTAAGTGTTGTAGGTTCAAGAAAAATGACAAGATATGGTGAAATTATTACAGATAAAATTATTTCTGCAGTTGCAGCAGCTGGAATAACTGTTGTATCGGGCTTCATGTATGGAATTGATGCCCAGGCTCATAATGCTGCAGTAGAAGCCGGAGGGCGTACAATTGCAGTTATGCCTTGCGGAATTGATATAATACATCCTGAACATCAGAAGGAATTACATAGAAAAATAATACAAAATAATGGGCTTATAATTTCTGAATATCCTGGAGAGACACCTCCTGCTCTTTGGACCTACCCCAGACGGAACAGAATTATAGCAGGGCTATCTCCTATACTGCTGGTTGTAGAAGCAGGAGTAAAAAGCGGTGCGCTAATTACAGCAAAAATTGCCAAAAAATATAATAAAAAAATATTTGCAGTACCAGGGCCTCTAACAAGTTCTGTATCTATTGGAACTGTAAAGTTAATTAAGAATGGAGCCCAAATAGTAACAGATATTCAGGATATTCTCATCGAATACGGAAAAACAAAGAACAATGAACTCTTTTCTAAAAAAGAGTTTTATGGATTAAACAGAACACAGACAAAAATATTAAAACTCCTTGCTGATGAACCATTGAGTATTGATGAAATATCCAGATCTGTAGAAAAAAAGATATCTGAAATTGGAGCTGATATTACAGTCCTTTCTCTAAAAAACTATCTTTCATTTAACGAAGGTAAATATTATATGATAAATGGAGGCAGTAATGTTATTTAAAGTTACTTCCGTTTCTTTTTCAGGATTAACCACTATTAGAATAGATGTTGAAGTTAATATTGCAGACAAGGGACTTCCTACTTTTGAAATTGTAGGACTCCCAAATAAAGCTGTTGCCGAAAGCAGAGAACGGGTCAGAACTGCACTTATAAACTCAAATTTAAAATTTCCACTTCGAAGAATTACAGTTAATCTGGCTCCTGGAGATGTTCCAAAATACGGTGCTTTTTATGATCTTCCAATTGCTGTAGGAATACTTTCTGAGATAAATGGCTTTACTATTCCGATAAACGCTATCTTTTTTGGAGAACTTTCCCTGGACGGATCCCTTCGCCATACAAAAGGAGCACTCCTTGCTGCTCTTTTTGCTAAAGAAAACAATATGGACTCAATTTTTGTGCCGGAACAATCGGCAAATGAAGCTTCTGTAGTTAAAGGAATTGATGTCTATCCTGTAAAAAATCTCAATCAATTAATTAAATATTTGGACTCAGAAATTGATATTGAACCAAGTAATTATAAAATCCCTGAATCTGCAACTAAACAAATAATAGATTTTGATATGGCGGAAGTTATGGGACAGGAGCAGGCAAAAAGAGCACTGGAAATTGCTGCTGCAGGTGGTCACAATATATTAATGATAGGATCTCCAGGATCAGGTAAGACAATGCTGGCAAGAGCACTTCCAGGTATTATGCCCTTGTTGAATGATGAGGAGTCACTGGAAGTTACAAAGATTTATTCCAGTGCAGGGAATATACCCCCTGGAGGATCATTGATAACTACAAGACCCTTCAGATCTCCTCATCATATTATTTCCCAGGCTGGACTTGTAGGAGGGGGAACTCACCCTCAACCTGGAGAGATCAGCCTGGCCCACAGGGGAGTATTATTCCTGGATGAGTTCAATGAATTTCCACGATCCGTAATTGAAGCTTTAAGACAGCCTATTGAAGATGGCAAATTAACTATATCAAGAAGCCTCGAAAGAGTTACTTACCCATCCAGGTTTATGCTTGTGGCAGCAGCAAACCCCTGTCCCTGTGGATATTTAAATGATGATACAAAAGAGTGTACATGTACAAAAAGAGAAATTATCCGTTATCGTAAAAAACTTTCCGGACCAATTCTGGACAGAATAGATCTCCATGTGGATATTCCTGTAGTCGATATAAAAAAGTTAGCCAGAGGGTTTAATAATTCTAATCTAAATGAAACTTCAAATAAAATTAGAGAAAGAATAGCAAAAGCCAGATCTATACAGCAATATCGTTTTACCAATGAAAATATCCACACTAATGCAGAAATGAAAAATAAGCTAATTAGGAAGTATGTTCCTTTAGATAAGAGCTCACAAACAATGCTTATGGATGCAGCTCAAATTTTCCAGCTGTCTGCCAGGTCTTACCTTAAAATAATTAAACTTGCCCGGACAATTGCAGATCTTGAAAAACTAGAGACTGTTCAGGAAAAGCATATTGCAGAAGCACTGCAGTACAGGCCGGGAGTAATAGAATGAATAAGGAGATCTATGGATACAACTCCAGGAGTAAAGTTGAACTAGGGGAAAAAGGAGAAGAACTTGCAGCAGTTTACCTACAGGAAAAAGGATATCTAATTTTAAAACGAAATTATATGATTGGCCATTCTGATATTGATATTTTAGCCAAAAATAATGAATTTCTTGTATTTATTGAAGTTAGAACAAAGTCTAATGGAACCAGGGGAATGCCAGAAGATACACTTACCAAAAAGAAACTAAGTCGTATGAAAAATACAGCAGAAATGTACATAGCATTTAATCATTATGAAGGACTTGCCAGATTGGATGCTGTTTGCATTATTTTGGATAACTCTGACACTGTTAATCATCTTGAGCATTATGAGGGCGTAGGGTAATTTCGCATTACGCGAACCAGTGCTTGGTTTTTCGTTCGCAATATGCTAACTTAACTATAGAATAGGAAAAAAACATGAATATTATTAAATCAAAGACTGTTCTAGCTTATGGAAAACAATTTCCTGATGCCAAAGAGTCACACAATGTTTGGCTGTTTTTGATGGAGATGCATAGCTTTCAGCATCTTCCGGATATTCGTAAGGTTTTTCCAAGTGCGAATCCTGTAGGATTAAAAAAAGAATTGATATGTTTTAATATTCATGGGAATAAATACAGATTGATTATACGGATTACTTTTCCTAAAACGGTTTTTGTAAAAGAGTTTTTAACACATAAGGAATATTGTAAAAAATATCCCTACTAATTTTTGTAAAATGACAATAAGTTATCAGGAGGTTATTATGGCTGATATTCAAAATGAAAATGAAGTTGCTGGTTTTCTACATAATCTGGAAATCTACAATGATACAGATCTGGAAAAAATGGCCGACTATGCCGAATCTTTGGCTGATCGACTAGATAATGGGGACAAGAAAATAGAACCTCTTTTTGATTATGTAACAGAGAAAATTGTTAAATATGAAAAGAAAACTTCTGTTTCTCCAGAAGTCTCCGGTTCCCAGGTTCTCAGATTTTTGATGGAACAGCACAACCATAAGCTAAAAGACCTGGCAGGTATTGCTCCAAAATCTGTTTGGAGTGAAATTTTAAATGGGAAAAGACAATTAAATAAAAACCATATTACTAAGCTGGCTAAAAAATATAATGTTTCTCCGGCTGCATTTTTTTAAGGACATTTTTAATACTATCTGGATTTATATCACAATCTATTAAACAGTATTATTTGCAACTTATTTTATAAAAAATGGACTCACATTAACCGCAGCATTTTTTATATTTTTTACCGCTTCCGCAGGGGCATGGATCATTTCTACCAACTTTTTTCCCTTCTCTTACCACAGTAATAGGAATTATCTCCCCATGATCAAAATACCATTTCCCATCTATTTTTTTAAAAGTACTTAACTCGTGGTGTTCATTGCTAATCTCATTCTGGCTATATGAGGCTTTAAACTCAACAGTCCCCTCTGTATCATTTTGACTGCCTTTTGTTGTTTTAAGAATTTCCAATCCAAGCCATTCAGATTCACTTGCCCATTGCCTGGTTCCTTCCACATCCAATCCATCCCTCTTATCAGGGTTATGGGTAGATTCGATAAAATCAATATCAACCATAACATAGGCAGAGTAACGGGCACGCATTAGATCTTCGGCTGTAAGTGGATTTATATTTCCCTTTATATAGGGAGCACAGCATTTATCAAATTCGACGGATTTTCCGCAGTAACAATTATTCATAATTTATATAACCTCAATATCCTTTACAGTCCTTTCCGATTCCACTGCACCAGTATTAACAGTACCCATAGGCTCAAACATCAGTACTTGAACTTCATTCTCTGCCACAGGCATATGCTCAACACCTCTTGGAATAATGTACATTTCTCCTTCATCCAACTCTACATCCCCATCCCTTAATTTTATAGTCAAATGTCCCTTTATTACCATAAATAATTCATCTTCATTTTCATGATCATGCCAGACAAACTCACCTTTTAATTTTGCCAGCTTTACATACTGGTTATTAAGTTCACCTACTATTTTGGGCTCCCATAATCCGTTAAACAGAGAAAATTTCTCAGCCAAATTAATTTTATCCATTTTTTATCCTTTTAAAATTTTCTATTCTTAAACCTTCAAGTAAGCTTATTTGTATAGATGACAATATATATTGGTTTGACATTATATTTTAAAAGACTTATAAATGTACACTCACAAAAGAATTTAAATGCATTAAATCTCAATTAATGGTGAATAAAATTGCCCTCAAATTCAATTTTGCTTGATGTGAAAAATTTAACAGTCACTTTCCAATCTCAGGAAGGCATAGTAAAAGCTGTTGATAATCTTGATTTTCAGTTACATGAAGGTGAAACTCTGGGTATTGTAGGAGAAAGCGGAAGTGGAAAAAGTGTTACTTCCCTGGCCATTATGGGTCTTATCCCAAACCCTCCCGGGAAGGTATCTGCAGGAGAAATTTATTATAAAAACAAAAACCTTCTTACAATAAAAGAAAGGGATATGCGTAATTTACGGGGAAATGAGATTGCAATGATCTTCCAGGAACCCATGACCTCCCTGAATCCAATCCTAACCTGCGGATTCCAAATTGGAGAATCCCTGAGGCTGCACAGAGGCCTTAACAAAAGAGACGCAAAAAAAGAAGCTGTAAAGTTATTGGAAGATGTGGGAATACCTAACCCTGAAAAAAGCATTAATCGCTTTCCTCACGAACTATCAGGAGGAATGCGTCAAAGAGTTATGATTGCCATGGCTCTTGCCTGTGAACCTAAAATACTTATTGCTGATGAACCAACAACAGCACTTGATGTAACAATTCAGGCTCAGATACTTGATTTAATGGATAGACTAAGAAAAGACAAGCAAACATCAATTATTATGATAACCCACGACTTAGGTGTTGTTGCAGAGATATCAGATCGTGTAATGGTAATGTATTCAGGTCAAAGTGTAGAGATTGCACCAACAGAAAAACTATTTAGTAGTTCACTCCACCCTTATACAAAAGGATTAATTGCAACTATACCGGAAATTACCAAAGAAAAAATACGTCTTAAGGAAATCCCAGGCTTAGCTCCAAACCCAACAGAGAAACTATCGGGTTGTCCATTTAATCCCCGATGTACCTATGTAATGGATAAATGCAAAACTGATACTCCAAATATGGAAAAAATATCAGACAATCATTATGTACGTTGCTGGCTTTATGGAGAAAAAAATGTCTAAACAAAGCCTGGTTCAAATAAACAATCTGGAGAAACATTTTAAAGTAAAGAGCAAGGGAATCAGGAAGAAAGTTCTTAAAGCAGTAGATAATGTATCTTTCGAAATATTTGAAGGAGAGACAGTTGGTCTGGTAGGAGAAAGCGGATGTGGTAAAAGCACACTGGGTCGTACAATATTAAACCTTCACAAACCAAGTGCAGGAAAGGTTATCTACAGAGATAAAAATATTTTTGATCTTTCAAATTATCAGATGAAGGCTTTGCGAAAAGAAATTCAAATTATTTTCCAGGATCCTTCTGCATCATTAAATCCCAGAAAAACAATCGAGTCTATTATTCTTGAACCAATGATTGTTCATAATATGTATAATCACGAGAAACGACTGCAAAAAATGTACGAACTCATAGACGTTGTGGGTCTTCCTCATTTCCATCGAAAGCGTTATCCTCATGAGCTGTCTGGAGGGCAAAAACAACGGGTAGGCATTGCAAGAGCACTGGCCCTGGAACCTAAATTTATTGTATGTGATGAAGCTGTCTCAGCTCTGGATGTTTCAGTTCAGGCTCAGGTTATTAATCTTCTTCAGGACTTACAGAAAAAATATAATTTGACCTATCTGTTTATTTCACATAATTTAAATGTTGTATATCAGGTTAGTGACAGGGTTATAGTAATGTATCTTGGAAAAATTGTAGAAATAGCAACTTACTCACAGCTATATGAAAACCCGAAACACCCATACACAATAGCACTTATGTCTGCAATCCCTCAGGTACATATACATAAGCAAGGTAAAAAAATAAAATTAGAGGGAGATGTTCCCAATCCTATGGATGCTCCTAAAGGGTGTAAATTCAATACCAGATGTCCGCAGGTTTTTAACAAATGTAAAGAAATTGAACCAGATCTAATAGAGATTGAGTCAGGCCACACAGTAGCCTGTCATTTAGTCTCAAATTAACATTGTTTATATTTAAATATATAATAAAATTTTTAAGGAGAAAAAAATGAAACAAAAATTACTTTTACTAATAAGTATAATGCTGGTTTTAAGCATTGCAACTATTAGTGCAAAAGGGCAATCAGAACCCGCAGATAATCAGGCAGAAGAAAATGCTCCCCTGGTTATAGCAATTGAACCTGATTATTTTACCTTCGATCCTGGATATGCCTACGAGCTGTATGCTCCTATGGTTATTGGTGTTGTGTATGATAACCTTTATGAATTTACTCCGGAAGCTGACGCTCCTGTTCCTCAACTGGCAGAAAGCTATAAGGTTTCTTCAAATGGTTTGGTATACACCTTTACATTACGTAAAAATGCCAAATTTGTCAGTGGAAACAGCGTTATGGCAAAAGATGTTAAGTTCAGCTTTGACAGGGCAAAAAACCTTCAGTCAAATGCTTCTGCCTTACTGGATGGTGTAGTATCTACAGATGTAATTGATGACTACACTGTTTCCATTACTATAAAAAAATCCGACAGCGCATTTGTTTCCAAAACGACATCCACTGCTTTTGCAGTACTGGATAGTGCCGTTGTAATTGAAAATGGCGGTGTTTCGGATACATCAGCTCCATCTACTGATAAAGCACAAAACTTTCTGGATAACCAATCTGCAGGATCAGGACCCTATATTCTAAAAAGCTTTACAGCGGATGATAAACTTATCCTGGTTCGTAATGAAAATTACTGGGGTGATTTACCTGCTTATGAAACAATTATTATTCAGGACATTCCGGACGAAAATGCTCAACTTCTGGCAGTAAAGGGGGGAGATATTGACATAGCATTCAACCTGAGTTCCGATCAGTTACCTCAGCTTGAAAGTGCAGAAAACGTTCAAATTATTTCCAGCACAACAATGACCATGGGATTCCTGATGATGAATAATGATCCTGCTATTGGAAAGCAGGTTGCAGATAAAAATGTACAGAAAGCTATTCGTTATGCAGTTGATTATAAAGGACTTCAAACTCTAATTGGAGCCGGGACCTTAACTCCGGAATCTTTTATTCAGGTTGGATTTATGGGCTCCAAAGATCCTATCGATCCAGATCGTCAGACAGATTTGAATAAAGCAAAGGAATGGCTGGCAAAATCACCATATCCAGACGGATTCGAAACAAATTTCACTGTTTGTGA
>DAOVSY010000250.1 GCA_030633365.1 Spirochaetaceae bacterium
AAAGCCGGAAACTAAATCCATATTTTAGATTCAAGCCCGGATTTTTCCGGGATATTTTTTTGTATAAGAATAAGTTTCATTTAAGAGAAACAACTTGTACCGATTCTTGAGATGAAGAAGATTACAAAGCAGTTTCCAGGTGTCCTTGCAAATGAGGATGTGGATCTTGAACTGTTTAAAGGTGAAGTTCTTGCTCTGCTTGGAGAAAATGGAGCAGGGAAAAGTACACTCATGAACATACTCTCCGGGCTTGTCAGGCCCGATTCGGGAGAAATTAGATTAAATGGGAAAACCGTTGATATTGATTCTCCCCGGGATGCAATGCATCTGGGCATAGGTATGGTTCATCAGAATTTTAAACTTGTCAGTACAATGACTGTTGCAGAAAATATTATACTCGGTCTTGATAATGAGAGCTTTGTTCTTGATTTAAAAGAAGTTGGGAAAAAGATAAGTGAAATTTCTGATCATTATAATTTAAAAGTAGATCCTGGTGCATATATATGGCAGATGAGTGTTGGGGAGCAGCAGAGAGTTGAAATTCTTAAGCTTATATACCGTGGTGCAGAAGTTCTTATTTTAGATGAACCTACAGCTGTTCTAACTCCCCAGGAGTCAAATGAACTTAATGAGATTGTAAAAACAATGACCTCAGAAGGAAAGTCTGCAATTTTTATAACTCATAAAATGGATGAGGTTATGAATTTTTCTGACTGGGTAAGGGTTCTTCAGAAAGGTAAGCTTGTTAGTGTTACCAGAACTAAAGATACAAATCCAAAAGAGCTGGCAAACCTTATGGTTGGCCGGGAGGTACTTTTTAGAATAGAGAAAAAAGAGTGCAATCCCGGAGATGTACGTCTTGAACTCAAAAATGTAAGTGCATTGAATTCAAAAGGTATTGAGGCTTTGAAAGATGTTTCATTTGAATTACGATCCGGTGAAATTCTGGGTATTGCTGGTGTAGCCGGGAATGGACAGCGGGAACTTACAGAGGTTATTACAGGATTGCATAAAGTAACAAAAGGTCAGGTTTTTGTTGAGGGTAAGGATATGACCAATAAATCTCCTATCGATCTTATTAAGGCAGGGGTTAGTCATATTCCTTCAGATCGTGTTGCTATGGGTATTGTCGGTGATATGAGTGTTGCCAGCAATCTTGCTATGAAAGAATATAGAAAGGCTCCCCTTACTCAGTATGGTTTACTCCATCCAAAAAGAATTTTTAATATGGCAAAAGGGATGATCGAGTTGTTTATGATATCCACTCCATCTCCCCATACAAATGTAAAATTTTTATCCGGTGGAAATATTCAGAAAACTATTTTGGCAAGAGAGATTGGGGCGTGCAGGGGGCTTCTTGTAGCGGTATATCCTGCCAGAGGGCTGGATGTTGGAGCTACAGAAAGTGTTCGTAAAGAAATTATTGCAGAAAGAGACAACGGGAAAGCTGTTTTGCTTGTTTCTGAGGATCTGGAAGAACTAATTTCAGTTGCTGACAAAATTGCAGTTATGTCAGAAGGGGAAATTATGGGCATTATAGATGCTGAAACTGCTAAGGTTGAGAGTTTGGGTCTAATGATGGCTGGAGTGTCTTTGGAAGAATCCGGGGCAAAGGGGGTCTAATGCGTATTATTTTTGAAAAACGAAATACAGTATCAAAAAAGGCAATAGTACTGGTTCCATTTGTTTCATTTATTGTTTCTTTATTTCTTATAGGAATATTGTTAATTATTTTTAAAACAAACCCTTTTGAAACATATGCAAGTATGTATATTGGGGCTTTTGGATCCTGGATGAACTTTACCGAAACACTGGTAAAAGCAATTCCTCTTATGCTGACTGGTATAGGTGTAGGGCTTGCGTTCAGATTGAAATTCTGGAACATTGGTGCAGAGGGACAATTGGTTTTCGGGGGAGTTGTAGCTGCATGGGTAGCTCTTTTCTGGTCTCCTTTTATACCTGCATGGATGGTTCTTCCTGCAGCTATGATTGCGGGAACGATTGCCGGAGCTTTATGGGCTGGAATACCGGCAGTTTTAAAAGTTGTACTTAGTGTAGATGAAACTCTGGTAAGTTTAATGCTTAACTATGTTGCAATTATGATAGCCCAGGGGCTCTATTATGGAGCATGGAGAGATCCTGATGGTTTTGGATTTCCAGGAACAAAGATTTTTCCACAGTCAGCATGGCTGGCAAGATTTTCCGGAAGAGCTCATTATGGACTCCTTTTTGCTATTATAATCGGTTTGGTAATGTGGGTGGTTTTAAACCGTACAAAATGGGGTTTTGAACTTAAAATGATTGGAAGAAACCCAAGGGCTGCTAGTGTTATGGGTGTTAAAATTGGTCGAAATATTATAATTGCACTGCTTGTTTCCGGTGGTATATCCGGTTTAGCTGGTGTATTTGAAGTTACTGCAATTTCTCATAGGCTTCAGCAGGGTTTATCTATGAATTATGGTTATACAGCAATTATTGTTGCCTGGATGGCACAGTTGAATCCTATAGCAAGTTTATTTGTAGCAATTCTTATGGCAGGCCTTCTTGTTGGTGGCGACCAGGTACAGATGATGATGGGTCTTCCCGCTGCAATGGGACTTGTATTACAGGGAATGATTTTATTTCCCATGCTTGCAGGATCTCTTTTTACAGATTTTAAGCTTAAAGTTATTACAAAGAAAGAGGAGGCTGCTCTATGATAGTATTAATAACCTCAATTTTGGCAATTACACTTAGGGCTGGAACTTCCCTTATCTATGCAACTATTGGAGAAATTTACACAGAAAGATCCGGTGTTTTGAATCTTGGTCTTGAAGGTATGATGCTAATGGGAGCGGTAACTTCCTTTGCAACTGTATATTATACAGGTTCTCTTGCCCTGGCAGTTCTTGTTGCCATGTTTTCTGGTATGGTTCTTTCCTCTATTCATGCATTTTTGTCTATAACAATGAGAGCGAATCAGGTTGTAAGCGGTTTAAGTATAACGCTTTTTGGTACCGGATTTGCAAGTTTTCTTGGCCAGCGTCTGGGGCCTGCAGAAAACGGCAGATATTTAATTGGTTTAATTGGAGATAAATTTACTCCTATAGCAATACCTGGACTATCTAAACTTCCAATACTTGGAGCTCTTTTTAATCAGGATCTATTAACATATATAGTATATTTAATTATACCAATTGCCTGGTTTTATATGTACAAGACAAAAAATGGATTAAACCTACGGGCTGTTGGAGAAAATCCTCAGACTGCTGATGCCATGGGTATTGATGTTTTAAAAACTAGATATCTCTACACCATACTGGGTGGAACTCTTGTAGCCTTAGGTGGCGCTCACCTTTCACTGGCCTATGCTCCGGGATGGACCGAGAATATTACAGGAGGAAGAGGCTGGATTGTTATAGCACTGGTTATTTTTTCTATGTGGAATCCATCCCGGGCCATTTGGGGAGCACTGCTGTTTGGTGGAATAAATGCTGTACAGTTTCGGCTACAGGCAAGCGGTACAGATATTCCTGCATCCTTTCTTAACATGCTTCCATATTTAGCAACCATTATTGCACTTGTTGTAATGACCTGGTTTGAAAAATTTAATAAAAAAATTGGAGCACCTGCCGCTCTGGCTACCCCGTATATGCGGGGTGAAAAATAATGTAGGGCACGGCACGCCGTGCCCCAACATTTTTAAAATAATAAAAATATTACAAGCCTCTTGACCAAAACAATATAAATCTATACTTTATGATTCTATCAATAGAAACATAGGAGTTAATTATGAAGAAAATAGTTTTAATAACTTTAGTACTATTCATTACACTTTCGTTGTCAGTTTTTGCAGCTGGTGAGAAAGAAGAAAAAACAGTAATTGGAATTTCAAAAATTGTTGCTCATCCTGCATTGGATGCGGTAGAGCAGGGTATACAGGATGAACTTGCAGAACAGGGATTTGTGGATGTTGAATATGATCTGCAGAATGCCAATGGTGAAATAACAACTGCAGCTTCCATTGCTACTAAGTTTAAGTCCTCGGGTGTAACAGTTGCTGTAGGTATTGCAACTCCAACTGCTCAGGCTCTTATAAATGGCTTAAAGGATATTCCTGTAGTTTATTCTGCTGTAACAGATCCTGTTGCTGCTGGAATGATTACCTCTTTCGATAAAGGTGAAAAAGGTGTCGCAGGTGTATCAGATTTAACTCCGGTTAAAGAACAGATTATGATGTTACAGAGAATTACAGGGCTAAAGAGTCTTGGTCATATCTATTCATCCGGGGAAGCCAATGCAGTAATTCTTGCAGAGATGGCAGAAAAAGCATGTGCCGAACTTGGTATTGAATTTGTAGTGTCTACTGTAACTAATTCTTCTGAAGTTAAGCAGGCTGCTCAGGCAATTATTAATAAGGTTGACGGTATTTATGTAAGTACAGACAATACTGTTGTATCTGCCCTTGCATCTTTAGCAGATGTAGCTATGAAAGCAGGAGTACCTATAATGTCTGCAGATCCTAGTTCAACAGAGGGCAGTGATGTTCTTATAGCCTGGGGATTTGATTACTACAAGGTTGGAAGAGCTACAGGTAGAGTAGTTGCAGATATACTAAATGGAAAATCAACTGAGGATATGCCAACTGTATTTATGACAGATCCTTCTGATATCAATCTGGTAATAAATGTTGATGTAGCAGAAAAACTTGGAATAACTATTCCTGCAGATTTGCTGGAGATTGCAAGTAAATAATGATTGAAGGAATACTTGTAGAGGGCCTTGTTTACGGGCTTATGGTTCTGGGGGTGTTTATCACCTTTAGAGTTCTGGACTTTCCGGATCTTACTGTGGATGGTTCTTTTCCCCTGGGTGCCGCCATAATGGCGGTAATGCTTGTAAATAATATTAACCCTTTTATTGCTCTTATAGTAGTTTTTGCCGCCGGTGCTTCTGCCGGCGCAGTTACTGCCATTATTCATAACAAACTGAAGGTACCTAATCTTTTGGCTGGTAT
>DAOVSY010000054.1 GCA_030633365.1 Spirochaetaceae bacterium
AAAATCAGCAGCTGCCAAATTCTGATTTCCAGATCCAGGATTAGAGTACCCTATACATTTCATTCCTGCCTGTTTTGCTGCTTTAACTCCATTTGTAGAATCTTCTATTACTAAACAGTTTGCAGGTTTTATATCCATTAATTCAGCAGTTTTAAGGAAAATATCCGGATCGGGTTTTCCGTTAACAATATCATCACCACTTACTTTTATTTGAAAGTATTCATTAATATTAGTTTTATCCATTACATAATTAATTATTCTAGGTGGAGATGATGAAGCAAGGGCTATACGAAATCCTTTAGATTGCAAACTGATAATAAGTTTTTTTACTCCAGGTATAATATTTATGGGTTTTTTATTTTCCAGATATTCCAGGAATTCTAACTGCTCCTTTAAAATTAATTCCTGAACAGTAAAGGGAATATTGTGAGTTTGTTTTAAACTTGTCCATAAGGTCTTTGCTGTTGTTCCCACAAAGGTTTCATGCTCTTCCCGGGAAACAGTTATTCCTAAAGATTTAAAAAGTCTGCTTTCAAAGTCAAAATGGAGGGGTTCACTATCTATAAGAACACCATCCATATCAAATATTATACATTTATCTGTATTCATAGTATTTAACCCTTAAAAAAATCCTTAAATACCTTTGAAACATCATCACCCAATTTTCCAACACCCTCTCCAAGGTTCCTGACAGCCTTAAGTACTGGATCAGCTTCTTTTTCAGTCTCATTTTTATAGTATTTAAAACTATCTTTTATATCTTCAGTTATCCTGTTTTGATTATTTCCCCGTTTTTGGTAGTCTCCACCAATAATTTTTGAGTATTCACCAGCTGCTATCCAGTTTCTAAGTTCTGTTAAACGGATAACGGGAAAAGGGTGAGAAGTCCATACAGTGTTGAGAACTTTGTGTATCCCGTCCAGCAGACCCTTGGAGTTTTCGTACTCATCTGCCTGAAGAAAAAAGTCATTCATGTTCAATTCTGAGGGATTATCTCCTCCGGCCATACGCATAAGTACCGAATAGCTGGGGTCTTCATTTTGTACTGCAAGTAAACCAGCTCTGTCGGCAGAGAGTTCACTTTTTCTATCCCATTCTTTCAGGGCTGCGATAATTGGCAGTATAATCAAATCGGATACGGGAAGTGCAGTAAATGAAATATTCACCATTAACCAGAGAAGGGTTTTGTAAAGGGAATGTCCGCTAATTAAATGTCCCATTTCATGAGCCAGAACACACATTAGCTCATCATTGTTCAAACTATTAACCAAATGACTGTTAATAACTATAAATGGCTCTTTTACACCATATACTCCGGCATTAAAAAAAGGGCTCCTGGTTACATAAACCTCGGGAATGTAATTCCAGTCAAATATTTCTGTAATTTTTCTAATTTGCTGATGAAGTACAGGAAATTGATTAGGGGAAGTTCGTATGGAAGAGGATAAATGCAGTAATTTTATAGATTTCTCTGTTGTAAGTCCAAAAACTACCTTAATAATTTCATCAAACCCTGGAATTTGTTTGAGCGCTGATAAAGCTGCTTTATCAGCTGGATGTTCCCAGGATCTGGAATCTATATCTGCTAATATTTTTTGTTCAATTGCTGGCATATTTATTAATCCTTTTCTCAACTTCTTTGATAATATTCAACCAGTATTTACCATGTGGTACAAAATTCCCTGGATTTTTATTTAACTCAGTTTTTAATAAATCAGTATGATAGAATCTTATCTCTTCAACTTCTTCTTTCTGAAGTATTAAGTTACTAATATCACCATTAAACTTAAGAAAGTATACATAATGAAATTCATTATCAAGAAATTGCTTATATTGGGAGATTTGTTTTCTGATGGTATAAAACTCAAGATCTTTAGGTGCAGCTGTAAGGCCTATTTCCTCTTCTGTTTCCCTTATTGCTGAGTTTATTGGTTTCTCTCCAGCCCCAATGTGTCCTGCTGCTGATACATCCCACAGGTTAGGGAATATATTTTTTTCTCCTGATCTTAATTGAAGAAGAATTTCCGATTTATTGTTAAAAATCCAAATATGTGAAGATCTGTGCCATAGGCCGGATCTGTGTGCTTCACTTTTCATTTTTTGAATATTCAGAGGCTCGTTATTTTCATTGTATAGATCAATAAGTTCATCCATAGTCTTAATATACCTATAATTCCTGACTTATAAAGTATTTTCTTTGATAAAAGAAGTCCATATTTCATCCGGGTCCCAAATTTTTAGCACATCTTTCCATGCAGTTTCTGCTAATTCTTTTAATTTATTTATTCTGTAAAGATATATAAAAACTGAAACCCTCATATTCAGCATACAGTGAATAAATATTGGGTCGTCCAGACCCAGTTCCATGGCCTTAAAGAATTTTTTCAGTTCAAATACCTGAGGACCCTGGAAATCTACAGGAATCTGAATATATGTCATTCCCATTAGGGTTACAATTTCAGCCTCATTTTTTATGGCACCTTCTGTAGTTGGGAGGGCCAGGTTAATTACAGTGCTAATTTTTAAGGATTTGAGAAGTGAAAATTGATTACTCCTTGGTTGGCCTGCTGTATATATATTATTGTTTATCTGTAAGAAATTAGTAATTTGGTCCATATGATGCTCCTTCTATATATTATTAAGAGCCAGTTCAAGCAGCTTGTTAACAGTTTTCCAGTTTCTGGTTGTTGCAGACACTTTAAGTTTTTTCTCCAGAAAATTATTTGACAGTTTTGTTTTGCCATACCCATCAGGACAGAAGATATATACAGCCTCCTCTGTAAAATGAACAAGTTCTGAACTGGCTTTTTTTTCTATAATTTGATCTAAAGACGGATTAATGCATTTATTTGATAAAATGTTACATGAAGTTTTGTAGTATCAATATCTGTAAAAGGGAGTGTTTCGACTATTTTTTTTAGTTTTTCTGATTTTATAACAAGAACAGGTATATCATATCCAAAATGGGTAATAATATGTTCTTTAATAGTTTTTTCTATTGTAATAATATTCTGTTCTTTGGTTCTAAATATAACATTTCCACTTTGTATATAGGTTTGAACCTCCATAAAACCCAGTGTTTCATACAGTTGTTTCAAGTCAGCCATTTTAATAATATTTTTGCCACTTACATTTATTCCTCTTAGGATAGAAATGTATGTGTTCATATTTATCTCCAAATCAATTACTTAATTAGATTTATTATTGCTTTCACTAATACTAGCAGAAGTATTACCCAGATAATAATAAAAATTGCTCCTACCAATTTATTGGATTTAAGAGGCTGATCATTGTTTTCTACTTTTTCTCTGGAGGCTTCCATAATTTCTACTGGAATTAGTTTTATAGAGAGGGATATCATCAGAGGAAGAATTATTAGATCATCCAAATATCCTATTACAGGAATAAAATCAGGTATTAGATCAATTGGGCTTAGAGCATAGGCTACTGTGGAGATAATAAATAACTTTGGTAGAAGAGGTAATTTTGGATCCTGATAGGCATAGTACAGAACAAAAATCTCCTTTTTAAGATTTTTTGCTTTTTGTTTTAACTTGGTAATAAATTTATTCATACCAAAATTATTAATCCTTTTTTACAGATAAAAATTCTTCTTTTAGTAATTTTTCCAATAGATTTATTACATTAAGTATATTGTTAATACTTCCGGATATATCATTTTCTTTTTCCAGCAGGTGCCCTGCTCCCGGAATAATCATTTCTCTATAATCTGGTAACTTACCAAGATCTATATGATTTTTTTTATTATAGTAAGGATCACTGTCTCCAACCACTAAAAAAGAGGGAGAGTTTCCTTTTTTAAGTATATGAATCAGTTTTTCCCATGCCTGAGCTGGTGTATACCAAATATAAGAAGTTGAAGAGAGTCTTTTTTGAATGAGTGGATGGTCATACATAATAGTAATTGCTGTTGTTCCAATGGATTTTCCGCAAAGAAGGAGTGATCTTGTTTTAATAATATCTATTAACTGATCTGCAAGAAAAAGCTGATCCTTCTTAAAGTATTCCTCTTTTCCTTTATCGTCCAATTTCAGAAATGAATCTCTTTCGTTATAATGGTAGTCAATTGTAATAACATCAAAACCGTATTCAACAAGAAGAAGTTTTGTATAAAATAAAAGAGGTCCATCAATCGGATAAGCATATCCTGGAAGAATGAGGGCCGTTTTATTTGATTGTTTATTTTTTGAAAGTCTTACACATGGTACTTGTATTCCATCAAAGGAGTTAAGTTTAAAACTGTTAAAATCCATCTTTACCATGTTTCTTTACCTTTTGGCTTTCCCCAGTCAACTTCGCTTTGTGTTTGATTCTTTGGAATTTTCTTTATAAGGTCGTGAATATTGGTTTGCCTTTTAATATTTATCAGGGTAATAACAAGATTTAGAATTAGGTACAAAATCAACCCAAACATTACCATATAAGGCGATATTTTTTGAAATAACTGTCCACTTAAGTATGGTAGAGACATTCCTCCCAAAGCAGTGCTTGTAAAAATAATTCCATTAACCCTTCCGGTTATTCCAATATGTTTTTCGGTAAATGCCAGTAAATTTGGGAAAAATGAACCCATTGATGCACCAAATATTATGGTTCCGGCTGCAATTGTAGTAGCAGAACCTGAGAACAGCAGAATAAAAGAGATTCCTGCAATGGAACCAAGGATATCAATTATTAGAATTTTTTCTGGATTAAGTTTTTTAGATAGAGGGATAAAGATTCCCCGGCCAAGGGTAATAGAACCCCAAAAAAAAGAAGTCATAAATCCTGCAGTTCTATTACTGGAATTCAGAATTTCTCTTGTATAAGAAAAAATCCATCCGCTGAAGCTTACCTCTGTTCCAACATAAAGCAAGGCTGAGGCAGCAGTTAATATTATAGAAATAATTGTTTTTCTTGAAAAGTTAAGATCAGTAGAAAGCTTTTTCCGTATTGTGGGGCTTGGAGTAAAAAGAACAAATAGAGCAGCCAGGAAAAAAATTATACCAATTATTCTATAAGCAAGTATTACATCATTTGTTTGAGTAATAGAAAAGGTTATTATTAGTGGAGATATAAAGGCACCTATTCCATTTAAAAGATGCATACCATTCATCCAGGGGGGAAGATTATTTGATCTAACCCAAACCAGGAGAGTATTACTTCCTACTACAACAATTCCTGCCCCTATACCATTAAATACCATAATCAAAAATATTTTAAATATTGAGTTTGAAAGGGGAATAAAAAAGTAAGCAATACCAGTTATTGTCAGGGCAAGGGCTACAACAGGATTACCTTTAACTCTGTCATAAAGAAAGCCTGCAATATTTGAACCCAGAAAAAAACCAAGAGCTCCAGCAATGAAAAGAATACTTGCTTCACTTATGGAAGTTCCGGCATGATCTGCCAGAAAGGGTAATGCTGGCCCCAGCATTGCTGCAATAAGTCCAAAACTAAAAAAGGCTAAATAGTAGGATGTTGTTTGTCTGACTATAGTATTATGGGTTATTGCAGGATTTATCATAATTTTATTCTAGACTATTTACCCTGTTTTGCAGAGGTAGTTATAGAAAATACTTAATACTTGCCGTTATTTTGCCCAAATAAGACCCTCAATTTCAAGCACATTTTGTGGAATATCTATTTGTTTACATTTTCCTTCAATAAAATCTATTCCAGCCAGACAGCATACCAATGAATCAAAATCATGATCTACTGTTGTAAAGTCAAATTTCTGGACTGAGTTATCAATATTGTATAGATTTTTCAGATTATCAAGTAAATACTCTCTTGATTCTGTAGACTCTGCTTTTTTATATCCCTTAATATTGAGATTATTGGATAATAAGGTTACAGCAGGATAAACTTCGATCATTCCTTTTTTACTCTGATTAATTGGGAAATTGTTATTCCAAAGAATATCAATTTGTTGTAAAGGTTGTATTAGTGAATTGAGGATGCCAATTCGTTTTAGTGTAGAAAAGGCTGTTCTTGCAATTCTATCTGCACTAACTTCCAAAGGTATTTTTTTATATCTCTGAGCAATATCTATATCTGTTTTTCTTTTAAAGAATTTATCCATTTCATTTTTCATATTTATATGGGGATCAATATCTATACTTTTACCAGCTGAATGAACTGACAGGGCTTTTCCAAAAAGGGAAGGCCATCCCAATGGTGAGTCTATACAAAAGAGAACCTGATCTTCCTTATTAACCCAGGAGTAAAGTGTATCTATCAGGCTTTGTTCCAAATCTTTTTTATTACCGGGTCTATTCCATTTATCCAGAATTCTAAAAGATTTATTATTATATGATCCCAGGGTTAAGCCGTTATTGACTGGCTGAACTGCACTGTCTATACCAATTATTAACAATTTATGCTCCTGTTAACAAATATTCTTCTATATTTACTAAATTATCAGATTAATAATGACTTCTGCAATTAGTATCTATTCTAATGAAAGTTCCTCTTATCTGAAATAAAAAAAAACCGATAGAATTAGTAGACTCATTATAAAACAGGGGTGTAAATGGGCGATCTTCTAGAGATTGTAGATGAAAAGTCAGACCAGACGGATGTCCAGCTTAGTGTACAGGATAGACCTGATTCAATTAATTTAAAACAGTTAATCAATATAATAAACTATATAAACTTTAAGGAAGGGACACTTACTTCTGTATTTCATCATAAAAACTATAACCGTACACTTTCATTAAATATAAAACCAAAAGCTTGTATGGATAAGAAATTATCCTGTCTTTGGTCTGATCAGGATAACCTGCAGGAAGAAATAAAAAACTATAATCTTACAGATATTTTTATTGATGATGGTATAAATACAATCGTTATCAAACCTGAAAGTGTTAACCTTAGAGACACAGGTTTTACAGTTGATCTTCCTGAGATCAATATACTTAAATCGCCAAGAAAAATTAGAAGACATCAGACACTAAAAATTCATGTTCAACTAATCCAGAATGGTGTTCTTTACCGGGGGAATTTAATAAATTTCACACCTGATTCTTTCAAGGTTGAGATCCAGACCAGAAACATTCATTCGGCAAATATGTTTAACCCTGATGCTCCGGTAACCATTACACTTATAGACGATCAACAGATTAAGTTCTCTGGAGAGTGCACAATAGTTAGAACAAGTCAGATTAAGAAATCCTTCATATGTGTAGTAAAACCGATAAATACTCAGATTCAAAGATTTAAGTCAAAAGAATACCGGACCTCACGACAGAAACTAGTCCCATCACCAAGTATTGTATTTATTCATCCACTTACAGGAAGTAGAGTTGATCTGCCAGTTTATGACTTATCAGCCACTGGATTTTCTGTAGAAGAAGATCCAAGTTCCAGTATTCTTCTGCCTGGAATGATCATTCCGGAACTGAAAATTGTCTTTTCAACGGGAATGAAAATAATATGTAAATCACAGGTTCTATTTAGGAAAGAAATAAAAGAGGAAAAACATAAGACAGCGATTTTGAATGGTTTTGTTATTCTGGATGTAGAACCATCAGATCATGTCCAGCTGCTTTCAATAGTATTTCAGGCTAAAAATAATAATATTCATTTTAGTAAGGATCTTGATCTTGATGCCTTATGGCGCTTTCTTTTTGAGACAGGTTTCATATATCCAGCTAAATATGACTACCTGAAAGATCACAAGGAAGAAATAAAATCTACATATAAAAAATTATATATAAATACACCGGATATCGCACGACATATCACATTTCAGGAAAAGGGTGAAATACTTGGCCATGTATCAATCCTTCGAACCTATGAAAATACATGGCTGATGCACCATCATGCAGCCTCTAACACTTCAAACGAAGGGGCCGGATTATATGTTATGGATCAACTGGGTCACTATGCATATAATGCGAATAAAATTGAATCAATTCATCTGAATTATCTTTTGGGTTATTACAGGCCTGAAAACAGGTTCCCATCACGTGTATTCGGCGGGGTAGTAGAGAGTGTAAATGATCAAAAGGGTTGTTCTATAGATAATTTTGCCTTCTTCAAGTTTCAGGTAAACCCGGAAAAAATATTTGATGATCTTGAATTACTTAGCCTGGATGAGAGCACTTATACCGATTTACTTGATATGCAGGGGTATTATGAAAAAATTTCAGGTGGACTGATGCTTGATGCTATGGATATACTTCCTGATAATTCAGGGAGCACTAGTGTAATAAAGGCTTATGAAAAACTTCATTTTAAAAGGGATATAAAACTCTATTCTTTAAAAAGTAATGGGATTCTTTTAGCAGTTTTTATTGCAGATGTTGCTAATACTGGTATGAATATGTCTGAACTTACAAATAGTATTAAAGTTATTATTATAGAACCGGATAGCCTAACTGTAGAGATATTGGACACAAGTCTTAATGAAATAGTAAAAAAACACTATGATAACTTTGCTCATGTGCTATTGTTTCCGGACAGTTATGCCGATAAGAACTCTATGAAGTACGATAAAAAATACAGCATGTGGATATATAATATAGATCATTCAGATGCTTACTTTAAATATCTTAACAAACTAATGCGATTTATTAAGTAATAATGTCAATTATCTTAGAAGTAGAAGAAAAAAAAACTAAACAACCATATAACAGCAGAATAATTGAATCGTATATTAATTTTATTACTGTTCACTATCCTGATCTCGATATCTATGAAATGCTTAAAAAATCTAAAATGACAGCTTATGAAGTTGAAGATCATGGACACTGGTTTACTCAGGAGCAGGTTGATCTTTTTCATGAACAGCTTATTGAGAAAACACATGATCCATTAATTTCCAGGAAAGCAGGACGCTTTATGGCAAAAGCGAAAGCCAGTGGCGAAATAAGATATTTTTTTCTTGGGATAATTGGTCTTCTCAGTGCATATAAAATGGTAGGAAAAGCAGCCAAAAATATGACGAAATCTACAACTTTCGATGTAAAATCTCTTTCTGAAAATTCGGTTGAAATTCTGGTCAAACAAAATACTGGATATTCTGAAAAAGAATATCAGTGTCAGAATAGAATGGGTATGTTTGAAGCTATAGCCGAAGCATTAAAAGCTGGGGAAATCGTTGTTGACCAACCAGAGTGTATCTTTAAGGGAGACGATTGCTGTAGATATGTCATTACATGGGGAAAATCATCAACAAAGATAATCCGTAAAGCCGGGAAAATATTAATACCTGTATTTTTATTACCCAGTATTGTTTCGGTATTACATTTTAGATTTGCACCGTCTGTTACAGTTGGTGCAATGGCTTCACTAATTCTGGTACTTTTCTTTACTGTATATGTTCTTAATAAGGAAAAAAAAGAGCTGCAATCAGCTTTGGAAACTTCAAACAGATCCCCTGAGAAATGGATAGAACAGATAGATATCAATTATAACAATAATCTACTATCTTTTGAGATTGGGCAGGTTATTAGTATGCACACTAATATTGATGATGTACTTTCCAGTGTAGTACAAATTTCTGAGAGGCGTCTTGACTATGACAGAGGTGCAATTTTTCTTGCTGATGATAAAAGAAAAGCTTTAACCTACAGAGCTGGTTTTGGCTATATAGATGAATATCTTAAGTTACTGAAAGAAGTTAATTTTAACCTGGATCACTCTAATTCCAGAGGGATTTTCATTAAATCATTCAATGAACAAAAACCATTTCTAATAAACAACATTGAAAAAGTAGAAAAGGATTTAACTCCCAGGAGTCTGAAATTTTCAAAATCTATAGGAAGTCATTCATTTATCTGCTGTCCAATAACATACGAGGGTGAATCCCTTGGGATAATTGTTGCTGATAATGTGAATTCCAGAAGAAATTTAACCCAGAGCGATCTTAGTCTTTTTATGGGGATCGCATCCTCTATAGGCAATAGTTTAAAGACAGCAGAACTTTTTGAAAGTAAAGAAAAACAGTTTAAATCTACTTTTGAGGTACTGGCATCCAGTATTGATGCAAGAGATAATCTAACTGCCGGTCACTCAGAGAATGTAGCTAAATATTCCATGGATATATGTCAGGCCATGGGTCTGGATGCTGAATATTCTGAAGTTGTGCGCCTTGCTGCTCTGTTTCATGATTATGGTAAAATTGGTATTCCTGATTCCATTCTTAAAAAGGAAGGCCCTTTGACAGAAGCTGAATATACTGAAATTAAAAGTCATGCCAAAAAAACAAGGGAACTACTTGAAAAAATTTCCTTTGAAGGGAGCCATCAAAAAATACCTGAAATTGCAGGTGCTCATCATGAGCGAATGGATGGGAAAGGATATCCTGATGGTCTAAAAGGAATGGATATTCCTCTTGGAGCAAGGATAATTGCTGTAGCAGATTATTTTGAAGCTCTGACAGCAGAAAGACACTATCGAAGCCCCATGACTATGTATGCAGCTGTTACACAACTACTAATTGCCAGTGGTGATCATCTGGATGATGAAATTGTGAGTATCTTTATTTCAACACTTGAGATAGAACACAACCTTAACCTGGGAACTTCACCTCTCGCTGTCTAAGCCTGGTCATAGACTTCGTCTATTTCTTGGCAGTGAGTCGTACCGGAAGAGCGAAGCGATGAGGAACGATCTCAGCATCCTAAGCCCCCTTTATCCCCCTGCAGGAAATAATTGGTGAATATGTAAATCTTCTGGGATTTGAAAGAAAGCTTTCGGCTTCATCAAGAAAACCTTCATAACCATTACTATATTCCGGAAAATTGTATCCGGAATTTTTCGCTCCTATTTCTATTTTTTTTATCCAGTTAAACTCATCTACTTCTGTTAATTCTCCATATATTAAGTGATGGGCTTTCATATTAACATCTATATCTTTAAATCCCAGATCATACATGTGGGCATAGAGTTTCCGACCTACATAGGGATCAAAGTCCCCGTGTCCCTCGATTATTTCAGATATTTTTTTAATAGATCTCTCCAGTCTGTCAGAAAGCCCATAATGGCTAAGACAATTATGGTCCAAATCAATAAGGCAGAGAATACCCCCGGGCTTTAAAAGTTTGGTGATCCGCTTAACAATTTCAAAACTGCGGGTTCTGTGATATTCAAGAAGGAACCTTACCCAAATAAAATCAAAAGTCCCTAAATCATCCAGAGGATCATTAACATCTCTGCATTGAAAATCTATACCTTCCTCCTGATAATGCTCTTTTGCATACTCAATCCGCTGGGGAGCTATATCAAAGGCAGTTACACTGCCATTTTTTCCAACTAACCTTTTAAGAAAAGAAGATGTAATTCCAGGTCCACAACCTATATCAGCTACTCTCATTCCTTCTTCAAGTCCTGCCCATAAAGCCTGATGTTTAAGTCGTTTATAATCAGTTTTCATTTCAAGACGTTTTGATTCATCTTCATTTTCCATTAGGTAATTTTGAGTTCTCAATATAGTATTCCTTAAAATTTGAAGTTGCGATCTGCATTGTAGCATGGTTAGATTTTATTTGTATACTTATTTTACTTTTTGTGTATATTTATTAGTACTTTTCAAATAGGAGGACTATGATGAATAGAAAACAAATAATGGTTCCTGTTGATGATTCCAGTTATTCCTTCGATGCGGTTCAGTATTCTATAGATTATGCGAAGTGTATGGACTGTGAAATTTTGCTGCTGCACTGTCATAAACAATTTCCAAATGCCATTGGGGAACCGTTCCTGCAAAAAGCTATTGATAAAATACTTGAGAATGCAAATGATGTGCTGGAACCCTATAGAGAGATCTATAAGGAAAATAATGTTCCCTTTAAAGAGCTGCTTTTAGAGGAGCCCCCGGGAAAAGTAAT